>JAIOQK010000419.1 GCA_021413425.1 Mycobacterium sp. | reverse complement strand
CTCCGACTGGACGACACGCTGAGGCGCCACTCCATCGGCGACCCATCACCGGGCATGAGTCCGATCGCCGAGTACGACTACGTGATCGTCGGCGCCGGCAGTGCGGGCTGCCTGCTGGCCAACCGGCTCAGCGCCAACCCGGATCACCGGGTGCTGCTGATCGAAGCGGGCGGCGATGACGACTGGTTCTGGATCAAGATTCCGGTGGGTTACCTCTACACGATCGCCAACCCGCGCACCGATTGGTGCTTCACCACCGAGGCCGACCCGGGTCTGGCCGGCCGCAGCATCGGCTACGCGCGGGGCCGGGTGATCGGCGGCTCGTCGTCGATCAACGCCATGATCCATATGCGCGGCCAGGCCAGCGACTACGACCTCTGGGCCCAGGCCACCGGAGACGAGCGGTGGCTTTGGGGTGGGGGTGACGGGGACGGTCAGACACTGGCCATCTACAAAGAGCTGGAGGACTACTTCGGCGGGGCCGACGACTGGCACGGTGCCGATGGTGAGATCCGGGTGGAGCGGCCGCGGGTGCGCTGGAAGATCCTGGACGCCTGGCAGGCCGCCGCCGCGCAGGTGGGTATCACGCCGATCGACGAGTTCAACCGCGGCGATAACGCCGGCAGCGCGTACTTTCACGTCAACCAGAAGCGCGGCCGGCGCTGGTCGATGGCGGATGCGTTCCTGCATCCGGTCGCCCGCCGTCCCAATCTCACCGTCTACACCCGCACCCAGGCCGTCAAGATCCTGATGGACGACGACGTGCGCGCGGCGCAGCGCGACGGCGCCTGGACCACCGCGCAGCACCGCGTCACCGGTCTGCGTCTGCTCAAGGACGGCCGGCTGGTCGATGTCGGTGCCCGCCGGGAGGTGATCCTGAGTGCGGGGTCCATCGGCTCGCCGCATCTGATGCAGGTGTCGGGGCTGGGTCCGGCCGCTCTGCTGAGCGAGCATCAGGTGCCGGTGGCCGTCGACCTGCCGGGGGTGGGCGAGAACCTTCAGGACCACCTGCAGTTGCGGACGGTATTCCGGGTGCGCGGTGCGGCGACGGTCAACACGCTCTACCGCAACTGGATCACCCGCGCGGGCATGGGATTGCAGTACCTGCTGATGCGATCGGGGCCCATGACGATGCCGCCGTCCACACTGGGGGCATTCGCCAAGAGCGACCCCGCACTGGCAAGTGCCGATCTGGAGTGGCATGTGCAGCCGTTGTCACTGCCGCGCTTCGGCGAACCGCTGCATCCGTTCGCGGCGATCACGCCGTCGGTGTGCAACCTGCGGCCCAGCTCGCGCGGTCACGTCCGCATCGCCAGTGCCGATCCGGTGGCTGCGCCGAAGATCTCGTGTAACTACCTGTCGACCGAGGACGACCGCCGCGCCGCGGTGCGCGGGCTGCGGATGACCCGGCAGATCATGGCCGCACCCGCACTGGCCCGCTACAGCCCGCAGGAGTTGCTCCCCGGACCGCAGCTGACGGGCGACGACGAGTTGCAAACGGCGGCAGGGGAATTGGGGACCACAATCTTCCATCCGGTGGGCACAGCCGCGATGGGTGCCTTCGACGCAGGCGGCCGGCCGCGGTCGGCGAACACGGTGCTCGACACCGACTGCCGGGTGTACGGCGTCGCCGGTCTGCGGGTGGTCGATGCGTCGGCGATGCCCACCATCACCTCAGGCAACACCAATGCGCCGGTGATGCTGATCGCCGAACGGGCGGCGCGGGCGATCCTGGGTAGACGCTGCGGGGCATACTGAACTGTGCTCAGGAATCCCCGCATCTGGATCTATCTCGTCGTCGGCATTGTTGCCGCGGGCCTCATCGCCTACTCGCAGTGGCGTGACTCCGACGAGCAACGTCTGAAACGTTGCATCGACGCGTCGATCAGTCAGATGAAGCAGGACACCCCGGCACTGGAGAAGTTCGACAACGCCCAACCCGTGCTGGTGTCGATGGCACGCGCAAGCTGCGCCAAGCAGCTCGGCATCAACCCGCAGACCCCATAGGTCTGCGTCACGCCCCGCCCGGCGACAGTCGGTGTACGAGACCGAGTCCCAGCGCGACGGATTGGCCGATCAGCAGCGCGAAGATGGCGGTTCCCACGCCGACGATGCCGCCCAACAACCAGCCGAGCGCCAGCACGGTCACTTCGATGAGCAACCGGACCCGCCCCACCGGCCAGCCGCTCACCCGATGCAGTCCGGTCATCCAGCCGTCGCGCGGCCCGGGGCCGTGCCCGCTGGTCAGATAGAAGCCACTGCCCAGGCCGATGAGCGCAACCCCGAGGAACACCAGGCCGAGCTGTCCGATCAGCGAATCCGGCGTGCTCACCCTCGGGTAGGTGACTCCGAGGGCGAGTGCGATCACCAGGACGTTCATCACCGTTCCCAGACCGGGCTTTTCGCGCAGCGGGATCCACAGCGCCAGAACACACATCGAGACCGCCAGGGTGGTCCACCCGATTCCGAATCCGGTGCGCACACTGAGGCCCTGCGCCAGCACCGACCACGGGGTGCCACCGAGTTGGGAAGCCAGGATGAGCGCGTCGCCGGTGCCGAAGAGCCACAGCCCGACGACGAGTGCGGTCATCGACGCGGGCGTGGGACGCCATACCGATGGCGCGGTGAAGCCGGTGCGCGGAACCGTGCGGGACCCGCGCAGCAGCGAGCGCACCCTCGGGTTCAGTTGACGTTCCGGATCAGTCGAACAGGTCGGGCTGCTCGCGGGTGATGCTGGCGAACAGCGGCTGGAAGCTGAACCACCCGGCGATGTGGTTGCCGACCTGACCGCGGGTCACCTCTGCCATCTCCGGGTCGATCAGCACCGGTGTGCCCACCGCCTCGGCCATCAACTGGGCGTGGCAGCTGCGCTCCATGGTGATGAACCACCAGGCGGCCTCCTCCACGGACTGCCCGACGGTGAGCAGACCGTGGTTGCGCAGGATGGCGGCCTTGTTGTCGGCCAGTGCGTGCGCGATGCGCTTGCCCTCTTCGATATCGAGCACCACTCCGGAGTAGGCGTCGAAGACCGCGTGGTCGTCGTAGAAGGCGCAGGCGTCCTGGGTGATCGGGTCCAATTGCCGGCCCAGCGTCGACCATGTCTTGCCGTAGACCGAGTGGGCGTGCGCGGCGGCGATCACATCGGGACGCGCGGCGTGCACCTGTGAGTGGATGGCGAACGCCGCCTGGTTCACCGGCATGTCGCCGTGCACGATCGTGCCGTCGTGGCGCACCAGCAGCAGATCGCTGACCCGGATGTGTCCGAAGTACATGCCGAACGGGTTCACCCAGAAGTGGTCGGTGAGCTCGGGGTCGCGGGCGGTGATGTGCCCGGCCACGCCCTCGTCGAAACCGAACCGGCTGAACAAGCGGAACGCCGCGGCGAGGTTCTGCTTGCGGTGCAGCCGTTCCTCCTCGATGGTGCGCTCCTGCGGGAGCAACGATGAGGTGTTGCCGCCGGCGAGTTTGAGAACCTGATCGACGTCGGAGTCAGTCATGACAGAAAGGGTACGCCGAGCACCTACGATGCTGAAGTGTCCGACGGCCCGCCCGCACAATCGGCGGCCGCCGACGACTCCATGCGCGGCGCCGTTCTCATCTGCCTGACCGCGACCGTCGCCGGCGCGGTCATCGGTGTCGTCGGGGGAGCGTTCCGCTGGTTGTTGCAGGCCGCCGACCGGCTGCGGCTGGACCTGGTGGAGTGGGCGCAGCAGGTGCCCGGGCCGGGCTGGTTGATCCCCGTCGCCGCGGCGGCGCTGGGCGCCACGCTGGCCGCCCTGGTGGTGCGGTGGGAGCCACTGGCCGACGGCAGCGGTATCCAGCACGTCGAAGCGGTCTACCGCGGCCAGATGCCGCCGCCGCGCATCCGGCTGCTGCCCGCCAAGTTCATCGGCGGCCTGCTGGCCATCGGGTCGGGACTGGTGCTGGGCCGCGAAGGGCCGACCGTGCACATGGGTGCGGCGATCGGTTCGCAGGCGGCCAGGCGTGCCCGCCTTCCCGATCCGGAGATCCAGATGATGCAGACCGCATTGGGCGGAGCCGGTCTGGCGGTCGCGTTCAACGCGCCGATCGGTGGCACCCTGTTCACCCTCGAGGAGGTGACGCGGTCCTTCCGGATCAAGACCGTGCTGGCGACGGTGTTCGCCGCGGCAACCGCCGTCGGGTGCGCCCGCCTCATTCTGGGCGATCGTCCGGAATTCCGGCTGGCACAACTCGACGAACCGAACCTGGTGTGGCTTCCGCTGTTCGTCGTGTTCGGCCTGGCGACCGGAGTCCTCGGTGCCGGCTACAACCGGCTGGTGCTGTGGTTGCTTGACCACGTGACCGCGATGCACCGCATCCCCGGCGTCGCCAAGGCGAGCATCATCGGCGCCATCATCGGATCGGTGATGGTCGTCTACCCGCGTGCGGTGGGCGGCGGCGAGGAACTGACGCAGATGCTGCTCGGCGGCCAACAGCTTGCGTTGGTGGTGATCGCCGGATACCTGGTGCTTCGCTTCCTCGCCGGCCCGCTGTCGTATTCCGCCCCGGTGGTGGGTGGTCTGTTCGCGCCGATGCTGGCCGTCGGTGCGCTGTGGGGAGCGCTGTTTGTCGGCGTACTCAACCTCGTCTGGCCGGGAGACGTTGGCTTTCTTGCGATTCCGATGGCGGTGGTGGGCATGGCGGCGTTCTTCGGAGCCTCCGTCCGGGCACCGATGACCGGAATGGTTCTCGTCATCGAGATGACGGCCTCGACCGCGGTGATCATCCCGATCCTGGCCGCCACCGCCTCAGCGGTGCTGGCCGCCTACCTGGTGGGCTCGCCGCCGATCTACGACTCGCTGCGCGAGCGCAGCCTTGCCAAGAGCTAGCGCCATCTCCGAAGAGGTGACTTAGGTCCGTAGACCCGTCGGCGTGGCCGAACCTACGGTGAGAGATCGCAGTATGCGCACGGGAGGGCTGGTTCTTGAGGTGATGGTGAAGACCGGAGTGCGCGTCGGGACGGCAGCTTTCGCCCTCGGGCTCTGCCTGGCCGGACCGCAGGCGGCCGGGGTGGCCTCCGCCGAGGACGACGCCGGTGACGTGCGGGCGGCCTCCGCGGAGTCCGGCTCCTCCCCGAAATCCATCCGGCCGGGTCGCACGGCCAAGGCCGCGATGCCGGCCCGCACGAGAGCAACCGTCGCGCCACAGGCCGCGGCGGTATCCGCCTCCCGACCGCCGCGTCGGGCAGCGATCACCGGGATCGCGCAGACCCTCGACGGCGTCGGCAGTTGGTTATCCAATCTGCCCGCGAGCCCATTCACCGACAGCGTCGAGGGCGCGCTTCTCCTGCTGCGCCGCAATCTTTTTCCCGAGTCGGATATCGGTGCACCATCGCTGGGCGCCACCGCGCCGACGATCACGGTGCACAACAGTTCCCAGCAGACCATCTGGGTGTACAACCTGACCAACACCGGTGACTACGCCATACCGGCGACGCCGTGGTCGACGTCCCCGACCGCGCCACCGGACTGGGTCGGGCCGGTGTCGATCGCGGCGGGTTCCTCAGCGCCTGTGACGCTGGCGGTGAACAACGGTCCGGCCGGATCTCCCGGAAACCGGATCTACATCGTCGAGGGCGCCTCGGGGTTCACCCTGCCGATCACCCCGACCAGTGGGGTCGATCCGTTCTACCCGCCGGGATTCCCGGCCGATGATTCCTTCTTGAACTACAGCTTCGTGGAGTACAACCTCTACCCGGCCACAACAGGTGGCGGCAATTGGTACACCATCGACACTTCTTATATCGATGAGTGGTCGCTGCC
>JAIOQK010000010.1 GCA_021413425.1 Mycobacterium sp. | reverse complement strand
TCCAACGACTCCAGCACGAGCAACTGGGCCATGATGTCGTTGGCCGAGGCATCGTCCACCTGCACGCCGAGGAAGATGATGCGCTCCTCGAAGAGCTTGTTGTACGGGTTGGACTCCTTCACACCCCAGCTGGAGTGCTCGATGAACGACGGCAGGATGTACCGCGCCTGGGGGGCGAGCCGCGGATCGTTGCTAGGCATTGGACCCTCCGTTGAAGTGCGCGCGGGTGATGATGTGGTCGACGAAGCCGTACTCCAGCGCCTCCTGGGCGGTGAACCAGCGGTCCCGGTCGGAGTCGGCCTCGATGCGCTCGATGGGCTGGCCGGTGAACTCGGCGTTGAGCCGGAACATCTCCTTCTTGATCAACGCGAACTGCTCGGCCTGAATGGCGATATCGGCCGCGCCGCCGGTGATGCCGCCCAGGGGCTGGTGCATCAGGATGCGGGCATGTGGCAGCGCGTAGCGCTTGCCCTTCGCGCCGGCCGCCAGCAGGAACTCGCCCATCGAGGCGGCCATGCCCATGGCGTAGGTGGCCACGTCACAGGGCGCCAGAACCATGGTGTCGTAGATGGCCATGCCGGCGCTGATCGAGCCGCCCGGGGAATTGATGTAGAGCGAGATGTCCTTGGTGGGATCTTCGGCGGCGAGCAACAGGATCTGGGCGCACAGCCGGTTGGCGATGTCGTCGTCGACCTGCGAGCCCAGGAAGATGATCCGCTCGGCGAGCAGTCGTTCGTACACCGAGTCGGTGAGGTTCAGCCCAGCCATGCCGGAACGCATGTGAGTCACGACCCTGTTACCTGCTTTCTTTGAAAACTACGGACGACCCAAGTACTTCAATGTCACGGCTTCCTGTGACCCTAACCAACACACCGCCGTAAGCACCGCCCGCCGCGGTGCTCTTTCGCTCTCGGCGTTACGACTTCTTCTTCTTCTCGTTCTTCTCGGCGGACTCCCCGGAATCAGCGGCCTTGGCCGCCTTGGCCGTCTTGGCGGCCTTGGCCGGTTTGTCGGCTTTCTCCGGCTTATCAGCCTTATCAGGCTTGTCAGCCTTATCAGCCTTGGTCGCCTTGGCGGCTTTGCGGGCCTTCGCGGGCTTGTCGGCCTGATCCGGCTCAGCGTCCTCGGCACCGGGGGTGCCGAAGAACTCACTGGTGTCGACCACATTGCCGTCGGAGTCGGTGACGGTGGCCCCCTCGACCACCGCGGCGACCGTCAGGCCGCGGCGCACGTCGGCGAACACCGCGGGCAGCTGGTTCTGCTGCTGCAGCAACTGCAGCAACTGTTGGGGCTCGAGGCCGTACTGACGCGACATCAGCACCAGCCGCTCGGTCAGATCGTTCTGGCCGACCTGGATTTCCAGGTGGTCGGCGATCGCATCCATCAGCAACTGGGTTTTGACCGCCTTCTGGGCAGCCTCCAGGCTGTCGGCGTCGAACTTCTCCCGCGAGCTGCCCTGGGCCTCCAGCAGTTCGGACAGTCGAGCCTCGTCGTGGTCGAGGCCGTGGATGGCGTCGTGCAGCGCGGCATCGGCCTGCGACTTGACGATGGCTTCGGGCAGCGGAACCTCGACGAGTCCCAGCAGCGTCTCCAGCGCGGTGTCGCGGATCTTCTCGGCCTGGTGGATGCGCTTGACGCGGCGCACCTGCTCGGTGAGGTCGGCACGCAGTTCGGCCAGGGTGTCGAACTCGCTGGCCAGCTGGGCGAACTCGTCGTCGGCCGCGGGCAGTTCCCGTTCCTTGATGGACTTCACCGTGACGGTGACCTCGGCCTCTTCCCCGGCGTGCTCGCCGGCCACCAGGGTGGTGGTGAAGGTCGCCGACTCGCCCTCGGACAGGCCGACGAGCGCGTCGTCGAGGCCCTCGATCAGCTGTCCGGATCCGATCTCGTGCGACAGGCCCTCGGTCTTGGCCTCCGGGATGTCCTTGCCGTCGGCGGACGCCGAGAGATCGATCGAGACGAAGTCGCCGGTCTCGGCCGGCCGGTCCACACCCTTGAGGGTGCCGAAGCGGGCCCGCAGCGCTTCCAGTTCGGTGTCGACGTCGGCGTCGTCGACCTCGATGGAATCGACGGTGAGCTTCAGGCCGGCCAGGTCAGGAAGGTCGATGTCGGGCCGCACGTCGACCTCGGCGGTGAACACCAGTTCGTCGCCGTCCTCGATCTTGGTGACTTCGATGTCGGGCTCACCCAGCGGTCGCAGATCGGTGGTGGTGACCGCCTCGCTGTAGCGGCCGGGCAGCACGTCATTGACCACCTGCTGCAGCACCGCGCCGCGGCCGAGGCGCGCTTCCAGGAGTTTGGCCGGTGCCTTGCCTGGCCGGAACCCGGGCAGGCGGACCTGCTGAGCGAGTTGCTTGTAGGCACGGTCGAAATCCGCCTGCAGCTCGGTGAAGGGCACCTCCACATTGATGCGAACCCGGGTAGGGCTCAACTTCTCGACGGTGCTCTTCACTGTGCTCCTTGCGGTCGTCTGTCTCAGGGCGCGTCGGGGTGACAGGATTTGAACCTGCGGCCTTCCGCTCCCAAAGCGGATGCGCTACCAAGCTGCGCTACACCCCGGTTGTGCTGCTCGCGCTCGCGATCCTACGGCCAGGCAGGCATCCGACTGGAATCGGACCGCAGGACGCCGGTACATTTGGGCAGCGCACGCACGCGGGCGTAGCTCAATGGTAGAGCCCTAGTCTTCCAAACTAGCTACGCGGGTTCGATTCCCGTCGCCCGCTCCGAGTAGGCCCATCCGGCTGCCGTGAGCCGACCGCGCCGTCGTCTTGCCTGGTCACGACACGGTCGCGGTTCGGCGGCGATCGCACTCACGCCTTCTGCAGGCACCGTCGCCTCCGTAAATTCACCAGGACGATGACCGAACACCGTGCCCCCGTCGGCGGGACCTGCGCCGCCGGATTCGAGTCCGTCCGCGGCGTCTTCACGCAGAACTTCACCGACCGCGACGAGGTCGGCGCCGCGGTGGCGGTATGGGTCGACGGCGATCTGGTGGTCAACCTGTGGGGTGGTTACGCAGATGCCCGCCACCGCCGCCACTGGCGGGAGAACACCCTGGCCAGCGTCTTCTCCGGGACCAAAGGATTGACCAGCACCTGCCTTCACCTGCTCGCCGATCGCGGCGAGATCGACCTGGACGCGCCGGTCGCGCGGTACTGGCCGGAGTTCGGGCGGGCCGGCAAGGGGGCCGTCACCATCGCCTCCGTGCTGGGCCACCGCTCAGGTGTGATCGCACCGCGGCAGCCGATGCACTGGAGCCAGACCGCCGACTGGGACGGGGTCTGCGACGCGTTCGCCGCCGCCGAACCGTGGTGGGAGCCGGGCACCGCGCAGGGATATCACATGGTGAGTTTCGGGTTCATCCTCGGCGAGGTGGTGCGCCGGGTCACCGGCCGCACCCTCGGTGAGTA
>JAIOQK010000418.1 GCA_021413425.1 Mycobacterium sp. | reverse complement strand
TTGCCTCGCTGTGCTCGGCTGCGGGGGCTCATGAGACCTCCCGCAACGCCGCGGCGATAGCTGCGCGTCCGATCGGCGCCGCCAGCGCGCCGCCGGTGGCCGACAGCCGGTCGCCGCCGTCCTCGACCACCACCGCCACCGCCACCTTCGGATTCAGCGCCGGCGCGAACGCGATGTACCAGGCGTGCGGCGGGGTATTGCGCGGATCGCTGCCGTGCTCAGCAGTACCGGTCTTGGACGCGATCTGCACGCCGGGGATCGCCCCCTTCTGCTGAGTGAACTGTTCGGCGCCGACCATCAAATCTGTTAGCTTAGCCGCGACCTGAGCCGAGACCGCGCGCCGCTGCTGGGCCGGCGCGGTGGTGCTGACGTCGGAGAGATCGGGTCCCTCGAGGCGCTCCACCAGATAAGGCTGCATCACCACGCCGGAGTTGGCGATCGCCGCGGCCACCATCGCATTCTGCAGAGGCGTCACCGCGACGTCCTTCTGACCCATGCTCGACATTCCGACGGCTGCGGCGTCCGGCATCGCGCCGACGGTCGACTCGGCCACCTGCAGCGGGATCGGCACCGGTGGGGTGTCGAAACCGAAGGCGCCGGCGGTGCTGCGCAACACATCAGCGCCCAGCCGCATGCCGAGTTGAACAAAGGCGGTGTTGCAGGACCGCTCGAACGCCTCGCGCAGGGGCGCCGTCGGGGCATTTCCGCATGGGGTCCCGCCGTAGTTCTCCAGCGTGGCGGTGCTGTTCGGAAGTGGGATCTGCGGCGCGGCGGTCAGTTGCTCGGTGTCGGCAATCCCTGACTGTAGGGCTGCCGCGGTGGTGATGACCTTGAACGTCGATCCGGGCGGGTAGCGCTCCGAGACCGCCCGGTTGGTCAACGGCGAGTTGGAATCGTCGCGCAGCCGTTGCCATGCCGCGCCCTGAGCGTCGGTGTCGTGGGTGGCGAGCAGGTTGGGGTCATACGACGGTGCGGACACCATCGCGAGCACCTTCCCGGTGGCGGGCTCCAGCGCGACGACTGAGCCGCGGCACCCTCCGGCGCAGCCCTGTTGCATGGCTTCCCAGGCGGCTTGCTGGACCCGCGGGAGCAGGGTCGTATCGACGTTGCCGCCGCGGGGATCACGGCCGGTGAAGAAGTCCGCCAGGCGCCTGCCGAACAGCCGCTCGTCGGAGCCGTTGAGAACGGGGTCCTCCGCGCGTTCCAACCCGGCGCTGGAGAAGCGCAGCGAGTAGAAGCCGGTGACCGGTGCGTAGGCCAACGGTTCTGGATACACCCGCAGGAAGCGGTAGCGGCCGCTGGTCGAGACCGAATACGCCAGCAATTGGCCGCTGGCGGTGATCTGGCCCCGCTGGCGCGAGTACTCGTCGAGCAGCACTCGCTGGTTGCGCGGATCCGACCGCAGTCCGTCGGCGCGGAAGACCTGCGTCACCGTGGCGTTGGCCAGCAGCAGCACCACGAGGGCCATCACCACCATCGAGATCCGGCGCAGAGAAGTGTTCATGTTCGACCGATCACTTCGGTGCGGGCGGCCGCGATGGGTGTGGCGGTGCTGATCGGCCGGCGCGCGGCGTGACTGATCCGCACCAGGATCGCGAGCAGGATGTAGTTGGCCACCAAAGATGAACCGCCGTAGGACATCCAGGGTGTTGTGAGCCCGGTCAACGGGATCAGCCCGGTGACCCCGCCGACGACGATGAACAACTGGATGGCCAGCGTGGAGGCGAGACCGGCGGCCAGTAGCTTGCCGAAGCTGTCGCGAACCGCGATCGCGGTGCGCAGTCCGCGCACGATGACGATTGTGTAGAGCAGCAGCACCCCGGCGAGGCCGACCAGGCCCAGTTCCTCACCGACCACCGAGATGATGAAGTCAGTGGACGCAGCGGGAACCGTGCCCGGCTGCCCGTTGCCCAGACC
>JAIOQK010000354.1 GCA_021413425.1 Mycobacterium sp. | reverse complement strand
CGAGGAGGACAAGGCCGCCGCCCGCGCATTGGCGCTCGACATCATCGGTGACTACCGCGACCGCGGCTGCCCCGAACCACGACCGGTGCAGCCCGAGATGCTCAAGACGATGATGGACTGGATCGCCGTCGCCGAGGTGGGCGAGGAGTACGTACCAATGATGCTCGAGGAGATGGGCCTCGAGGGACGCGACAACCGCGGCGACGAGCTGCGGTCAGATCCGCAGGACCGCAAGGATTTTCCCGTCGTCGTCATCGGCGCGGGGCAGTCCGGCCTACTGGCGGCGATCCGGCTCAAGCAGGCCGGCATCCCGTTCACCGTCGTGGAGAAGAATCCCGGCGTCGGCGGTACCTGGTGGGAGAACAGCTACCCGGGTGCCCGGGTGGACGTCGGCAACCACTTCTACTGCTACAGCTTCGAACCGTCAGACCACTGGAGTGAGTTCTTCGCCCGCCAGCCCGAACTGCAGCGCTACTTCGACGATGTGATGCACCGCCACGGCCTCGCCGACGACATCTGGTTCGACACAGAGGTGCTGCGTGCGGCGTGGGATGGCGACAGCGCCACTTGGTCAGTCACCGTGCGGCGCGGCGATGGCGCCACCGAGACGCTGCGGGCCCGGGCGGTGATCAGCGCCGTGGGACAGCTCAACGCACCGTATGTCCCTGACTTGTCGGGGGCGGCGAGCTTCGCCGGGCCGGCCTTCCACACCGCCCGCTGGGACCACGACGTCGACCTCACCGGCCGCAACGTCGTGATGATCGGCGCCGGCGCCACGGGCTTCCAAATCGCCCCGGCGATCGCCGAGCGCGTCGGGTCGCTCACGATCTTCCAGCGCACCGCGCAGTGGATGTTCCCCAATCCCGATTACCACTCGAAGGTCGGCGCGGGCGTGCGATGGGCGTTGCGGCATCTGCCGTTCTACGGCCGCTGGTATCGCTTCCTGATCTTCTGGCCCGGTTGCGACACCGGCCTGGCCGCGGCCAAGGTGGACCCGGACTGGCCCGATCAGCAGCGTGCGGTCAGTGAGGCCAACGATCTGGCACGGATGATGTTCACCGGCTGGATCGAAGGCCAACTTGAGGGCGACGAGGAGCTGGCCGCCAAGGTCATCCCCGACTACCCGGCCACCGGCAAGCGCACCCTGCAGGACAACGGCAGCTGGCTGGCCACGCTGCGCCGGGACAACGTCGAATTGGTGCGCTGCGGTGTCGAGCGCATCGAGGCCGACGCCGTGATCGCCGCCGACGGCACCCGCTACCCCGCCGATGTGCTCATCTACGCCACCGGTTTTCGGGTCAACGACTTCCTGAGCTCCTTGCACGTCACCGGCCGCGGCGGGGTGGACCTGCACCAGATGTGGGGCGAGAAGCCGTCGGCGTATCTGGGCATCACCATTCCCGGCTTCCCGAACTTCTTCTGCATGTACGGCCCGGGCACCAACCTGGCCAGCGGAGGCAGCCTGATCTTCCACTCCGAGTGCGAGATCCGCTACATCATGGGCTGCATCGACCTGCTGCTCGCGTCGGGCCACACCGCTATGGAACCTCGCTCCGAGGCCTACGACGACTGGTACGAGCGCTCGCAGGCGGAACTGAAGACCATGGTGTGGTCCCAGCCCAGCATCAAGCACAGCTTTTACAAGGACAGCAACGGTGTGGTGCACTCGCTGAGCCCGTGGCGGCTGGTGGACTTCTGGGCGTGGACGCGGGAACCGGATGCCGCGGCGTTCGTCATGAATTGATCGACCACGGCGGCGGCAAACTTGCCGACCTCACCGGCCCCGGCATCACCGACCGGTTCGGCATGCGGTGCGCCGATCTAGGCGCGTCCGTCGAGGCACCCGACGGCCACCTGGTGTCGGTGTTCGGCGACACCTTCTCCGGCGACCGGGTCGGTGTGGGGCAGTGGCGCTCACCGGTGATCCTGATCGGCCGCGGTGATGCCACCCACCCGATCACCTACACCCACGCCGGCGGGTCCGACACCCGATACGCCCGACAGTTGTGGCACTACCGCCACCGCCCCAACCCCGGCCTGCTCCGGCGCGGCATCAGCACGGTGATCCCGTCCGATCTGCTGCGGGTCGGCGACGCGCTGTACCTGCACGCGATCGTCAACCGCGGCTTCGGCAACGTGGTGTGGACCGAGATCTGGCGTTCTGACGACAGCGGCATGACGTGGACCCACCTCGGCGAGGCGGCGAAGTTCCCGGCTGATCTGTTCGGCGGCCACGCCCAGTGCTGGACGTGGGACTACGACCCCCGCGACGGTTGGGTGTATGTGGTGTCCACAGGCTTCCAGCGCGACAAGGGCTTGATCCTTCGCCGCGTCCGACCCGAGAACATCGGCGACCGTTCGCGTTATATGGCCTGGGGGCCTGACGGGTGGGGCAGGCAGGCGAGCGTGATCACACCATCCGGCGAGACCTGGGGAGAGCTGTCACTGCGCCGCTTCGATTGCGGGACATGGGTTCTCGGTGGGTTTCTATCCTCTGAATACTCACTGGGCTACCGGACCCTCGCCTCGCTCACCGACAACCTTGACGACGTCGGGGTGCAACGGCCGGTGCTGGGCTGCACCTGGGACGACGAGGACCATGACCGCTGTAAGGTGGCGCAGCTTTACGGCGGCTACCTGCTTCCGGGCAGCCGCCTGGACACCGCCGGCGGGGTGGGTCTTGCGGTGTCGCAGTGGAACACCGCCCGCGGATGGCCCTACCGTGTCATGCAGTTCGCGGTGACGCTGCGCGATACCTCGCTTGAGAACCGGAACCCGTGAGTCGCTACCGCGGCGTCCGCCACATGCACCACAGCGTCGGGCCGCCGTCGGGGATCACGATCTCGCCGGTGACCTCGAACCCGAACCGGTGGTAGTAAGGCACGTTGTCGGCGTTGCTGGACTCCAGGTAGGCCGGCGCATCCTCGGCGTCGCAGCGGTCCAGCCGGGAGCGCATCAGCGCCGCCCCGAGGCCCCCACCCCGCACCGCGGGATCGCTACCGATGATGGCGAGATACCAGTGCGGCTCCTCGGGGTGTGCGGCTTTCATCTGATCGGTCAGCACGCGGCCCGCCCCGAGTCGGCCGCGAAACGCCCGCAGTGCGGCGGGCAGGATGGCGATCTGCTCCCGCGGGGTCTGCTCCCAGCGGCCGGGCGGGGCCCACAGTGCGGCTGCCCCGACGCCGTCGCGCGACACCGCGATCTCCGCCCCGGAGCCGGCCAGGAAGTGGTGGCGAGTCATCGCCCCGAAGAGACCGGGTAGCGCGGCAGCACGGCGGCGGGCGTCGGGCTGCATCCAGGTCATCACCGGGTCGTCGTGGAATGCCCGTCCCAGCACCCGTGCGAGGGCGGGGATGTCGGGTCGCCGTACCCCGCGCACGTCGATACCCGTCATCCGAGCACCGTGACAACTCCCAGCGTCACCACGCAGGTCACCACCACCGCGGTGGTCAGCCCGTACACGGCGACGGCCCGGCGGCTGGAGACGAAGGTGCCCATCAGGTCGCGATCACGGCTGAGGCCGATCATCGCGAACAGCAGTGGCACCAGCAGCACCGCGTTGAGCACCTGGGTGCCCACCAGAATCGTCACCAGCGGCGCGTCGGGTGTCAGCACGATCACCGTGCCGAGCAGCGTGATGATCCCGTAGGTCACATAGAACGTCCGGGCCTCGGAGAAGGGATCGTCGACGGCCGCCTCGAATCCCGCGTATTCGCACACCGAGTAGGCCGTCGACAGCGGCAGGATCGACGCCGCCAGAAACGACGCCCCGATCAGCCCGACGGCGAACAGCGTCCCGGCGGCTTTGCCGGCCAGCGGCTCGAGTGCCACCGCCGCGTCGGCGGCGTCGTCGATTCGCAGGCCGTCGCGGTGCAGAGTGGCCGCACACGCCACCACGACGAAGAAGCCGATCACCCCGGTCAGCACCGCACCGGTGACCACGTCGACCCGCTCCAGGGGCAGATCCTCCGGTCGCAGTTTCTTGTCGACGGCGTAGGACTGCATGAACGACAGGCCCCACGGCGCCAGCGTGGTGCCCAGCGTGGCGGTGACGATGGCGATCGCCTCACCGGTCATCGGCATGGTGGGCACCACCGTTCCGCGCAGTGCCGCCCCCCAGTCCGGTTTTGCGAGCAGTCCCGAAGCGATGTAGGCGAGAAACACCGTCGACACCAACAGCAGCAGCCGCTCGACGTTGTGGAAGCTGCCGCGCAGTACCAGCAGCGAGACGATCACCGCCGCCATCGGGACACTGATATAACGGCTGATTCCGAACAGCTCGAATCCGGCTGCGATACCGGCGAATTCGGCACACGTGGTGCCGATGTTGGCGACGACCAGTGCGGCGAGCACCGCACCGCCCACCCGTACGCCATAGCGCTGGCGTACCAGACCGATCAACCCCTGACCGGTGACCACTCCCATCCGCGCGGCCAGACCGTGGAAGATCACCAGCGCCACAGTGGACAGCAGCAGCACCCACAGCAGCTGATAACCGTGGTCGGCGCCGAGCACCGAGTAGGTGGTGATGCCGGCCGGGTCATCGTCGGAGAGCCCGGCCAGCAGACCGGGTCCGACGACAGCCAGCAGTGCGGCCAGCCGCACGCCGCCGATGCGCTTGATCAGCGTCATGGCCGCCGCCAGTTGAGGTGGCGTCGCGAGGACACCCGCGAGCGTCCGAACCGTCGGCCCAGCAGCGCCGGCCGGCGCAGCCGGTCGCGCCACCGTCCGGCACGCTCGGCGGGCATCGCGGCGACGATCCGGTCGGCCTGACTCGGGAGCATCGCGCGCAGCATCCGTTCACCGATCTCCGGGTACGCCTCGGCCATCACCTCCGCCGCCGCCTTCGGATCCTTGACCGCGAGGATCTCACTGGCCGAATCGGTGTCGACGCGGCTGACCAGTGCGGCCAACCCGCGGGCGTCAAGGCGGTGCACCGCCGATCGGGGCGCGGCGAGTTGCACCGTGTGTCCCCGCTCGGAGGTCAGGTGCAGATCCGACCAGGCGACCACGTCCTCGGTGCGGGCCGGTGTCATGCGGCGCAGACCCAGCCGGCGCAGCACCGCACCGAATCCCACCTCCACGCCGACCACCTCCAGGCCGGTTCGCCCGGCCCCGCCGGCCCCGCCGGCCAAGGCCAACACCACATCGGCCACCCGGGCCAGCCGCTGACCGGCGACATCGACCACCTGGGTGTCGAGCACGTCGCGGGCCAACAGGATCTCGTTGCCGGCCATGACATCGACCGCCGTGCCGGTCGACCCGGCGGCCAGCACCGGCCGGCCCGCCTCCAGGCGGGCCACCGCCGACCACGGCAGCAGCTGCGGGGGCGTACCGCGGCGACCGACCACCAGATGTTCGACCAGCTGCGGGCCATGGTCGCCGTCGAGTCGCACGGTCAGGTCGATGAGCCGGCCGATCACCCCACCGAGTCCGGCTTCGGCGACACTCACCTCGCAGCCGATCAGCCTGCTGAGAAACAGCACGCCCCGAAGCATGCCGCATTCGCCCCCGCGGGCAGGTCACACCGGATCTAATCGACTCAACCGGGGAACTGAGCAGGAGGCGTGGATGAGGGCACTTCGCATGGTGGCGTGCGGGCAGGATCCGGAACTGATGGAGGTTCCCGATCCGACACCGGGTCCCGGCGAGGTCGTGGTCCGAGTCGGTGCCGCCGGGGCGTGTCACTCCGATCTGCACGTGCTCTACGAACTCGACGTATCCGCGGTGTGGGACCTGCCGATGACGCTGGGCCATGAGACCGCGGGATGGGTGCATGCGGTGGGCCGGGGCGTCACCGAGGTCAGCGAGGGCGACGCGGTCGCCGTGTACGGCGCCTGGGGGTGCGGATTCTGTGCGCACTGCGCGGTGGGAGTGGAGAACTACTGCGAGCGGCCATCGCTGGTCGGCGGCGGCGGCCTCGGAGCCAACGGTGGTATGGCCGACTACCTGCTGGTGCCGCATCAGCGTCACCTGGTGCGCCTGCCCGACGGCTTGGACCCGGTGACCGGGGCACCCCTCACCGAAGCGGGCCTGACGCCGTATCACGCGATCCGGCGGTCGTGGCCCAAACACACCCCCGACGCCACCGCGGTGCTGATCGGAGTCGGCGGCCTGGGCCATGTCGCGATTCAGATCGCCCGGGCCACCACCGCCGCGCAGGTGATCGCTGTTGA
>JAIOQK010000055.1 GCA_021413425.1 Mycobacterium sp. | reverse complement strand
ATCGACAGCCGTGTCGAGGCGCTGATCCGCGTCACGTCAGGCGGAAGCCGCAGCGGAATCCACTCGTAGTCATCGCAGAGGTCCACCTCCCAGGCGGCGGGCATCCGCCCGTGCGGGGCCGCGCTCACCGGCTGCCTGCCGCGTCGTCGATCACCTGGACGCCGCCACCGGTGGCGGACACCACGTACAGGGTGCCCGACGAGTCGTCGAAAGCCAGCGAATTCGGTTGTTGCACGCTCGGGTAACGCACCTTCTCCACGGGGATTCCAGTAGCGAGATCGTAGCCAACCACGGTGTTGGTCGCGGTCTGGGAAACCCACGCCCACTGTCGTGATCCGGCCAGACCGAACGGGGCGTCAGCCACCGGGAAGGCCTGCCGTTGGATCAGCGGGTCCACCGAGAACACCATCAGCTGCCCGCCCCGGGTGTCGGTGACCAGCACCCTGCCCGCCGGATCGGCGGCGATGGACGCCGCACCCAGCCCGGCACGCAGTGCCTGCGCCGGTGCGCCCTCGGCGGTGAGCGCGGTCACCGAACTCTGCGCCCGGTCGAGCACGACCGCAATGTCGCCCACCGTGACGATCGCGTCGACGCCGGCGAAGATGTCGGTCTTGCGGCTCACCGTCATATCCGCGGCCAGGGTGAACGCCGTCCCGTCGGCGCTGCCCAGCAGCAACCGGCCGTCGGCCCGGCGGGCGACGGCGGTGAAATCGGTGGCGCTTTCGCCGTCGATCGGGGTCCTGGTAACCCGGCCGGCCGCCACATCGACGGTCAACAGTGCGCCGCGGGTGGCGGCGTACACCGTTCCGTTCCCGTCGCCGGCCCCCGCGGTGGCCGCTTCCGGCAGTGCGATGGTGCGCGGGGCGCCGGTGCGGCCGAGGATTGTCAGGGCTGCGCCGGGGGAGAGAAGCACCAGCGATGCGGTCGTGCGGTCATACAGGGCGCCCTCGGGGCGGCCGCCCACGGGCCGGACAGCACCGGCGGGTGTGGTGGCCGGGGCCGGGGACACCGCCGGGCGGGCGGGCTCGGTGGTGGGTGGACGGGACTCGGTCAGCTTCGACGAGCACCCGACGAGCAGCATCGTCAGCGCCAGCAGGACGGCGAGACGCCACGCGGCGCAGCGGAGTCCGTACATGGTCATCGACTGTGAAGTCTAGGCGGTCGGCTCATCGCCCCGACCCATCCCTAACTGCGGTTATGGTGGACCGATGACGGTTGCCGACACATCCGGCGCAGGCGAGGGCGATTTCGTCGTCGAGGACATCATCACCGGGGTCGCCGCCAGTGGTTTCGGCCACCTCGGTGACGGCCGCCGGTTCTCCTTCCGCGTCCATCGCGGCCGGCTGACGGTAGAGATCTACCGCGCCCGCCCCGCCACTCCAGTCCCGCAACCGGAGGATGTCGTCGCCACCGCCAACCGGGGGCTGGCCGATCTGGATCTCCCCGATGCGCGCAGGCTGTCGGCGGCCGTGCGCGACGCGATCGCCTCGGCGGAGCCGGTGCGCTGAGACGCTCAGCGCTGACACCCTCGGCGCTGAGGCGATCGCCGACGGCGCCATCGGATACGGTCACGCGGTGGACGTGACAGGTATGTCCTGGCTGCAGGTAGTGGTGCTGTCCGTGGTGCAGGGCCTCACCGAAT
>JAIOQK010000352.1 GCA_021413425.1 Mycobacterium sp. | reverse complement strand
GCCGACATCGCCGGTGACGTCGGCGTCAACGCCGGCTCGATCCACTGGTACTTCCCGACGAAGGACGATCTGTTCGCCGCGGTCGTGGCGCGGGTGGCCGCGGAGTCCAAGGAAGCCGTCGATGCCGCGCTGAGCGCCGGTGCCAGGCCGATGGACGCGCTGGTGGGCTTCCTGGCGACCGCCGAGCGCTACCGCGGAATGCACATCGACGCCCACGACAGGGTCGGGGAGAGCGACGCCGTCGCCGACGTGCACGAGGAGTTCCACGCCTGGCTCGACGAACTGCTGCTCGCGGTCGTGCGTCCCCGGCTCTCCACCAACGAGGACATCGGCCTCATCGCCGACACCGCGCACATCATGTTCGAGGGACTGCTGGGCAGCACCATCCCCCGCGACCGGCCCTTCGAGGAGATCGTGCAGTTCCTCATCGAGATGCTCGTCGCGGCCGCTCCGCAGGCGGCGCGACGGAAGGCCCGTCGGCCGGTAACAGCCGTCATCACTTCTGATTTGGGATGAGGCCGAGCAGGGCGCGCCGTGCCGCCGGGAGCCGGCGCCCTCGTGCCGATTCACGTCCGGCGATGTCGGCGGCGGCAAGCACCAGCAGTCGCGCCGTCTCCTCCGGGTCGGCGGTGGCACCGCGGAGGTCCACCGAAAGAACCTGGGTTGCTTGATGGTTGCGACGATCGACTTCAACCGCCACGGCCGGCTCCATGCGGGCCTCGACCAGGAGCGCGCGCACTCCCGCCAGCTTCCTGCACGCGTCCAGGAAGGCGATGATGCGCCGCCCGGCCCGCGCCGATCCAGGCTCGTCATCGGCCGTCATGCCGATCACGTCCGTGAACACGGTGTCGTGGAACCACCGGTGCAGCGCCACCAGGAAGGCGGCACGATCGGCGAAGTGGACGTAGAAGGTGCCCTTGGCATGCCCCGCCGCCGCGGTGATCTGGGCGACGGACAACGCACGCAGACCGTCGCGTTCGGCCAGTTCGATCGCTGCGGTGATCAATTCCCAGCGCGTGGGGTGGTCATTATCGGCACGGCTGCCCGGACCTCTGCGCCGAGGCGGTGACGCCGGACGGGTTAGCCTGCCCGTCATCGGGACATCTCGTCACCCAGCCGGGAGAGAAACGGCCCGATCCGGTCAAGGAATTCGGCCGGTCTCTCGATGAACGGCTGGTGTCCGGCGCCGGGGAGGGTGACCGTCTCCGCAGACCGCAGCGCGGCACGGGCCCGCCGGCCGTCGACCGGCCACGGCAAGACCGGGTCCCGGGTTCCCCACACCAGCAGGGTGGGACAGCGCACTGCCTCGGCCAGTGGCCGGGAATCGTGGCCGGGATCGGTGAAACTGCGCCACAGATTGGCGAACACCTCCGCACGTTCGGGCGATCGCGATGCCTCCGTCGCGCGCGCGATCGCTGCGCCGACCCCCGGGTTGCGGTCACGCAGGTACAGCCGTGGCAGTAACCGGTAGGCGCGCGGAGCCACGGCCGGCGATCCGATCAGTCTGCAGGCGAGCGTGGTTCCGAACCAGCGCGGCGTGAACCCGCCGGGAGAGACCAGGATCAGACCGGCGACCAGATCGGGCCGATGGGCTGCTGCGTAGAGCGCGGCGAAGCCGCCCACCGAGTTGCCCAGCAGCACATGGCGGCCGCCGAGTTGTTCGAGCAGCCCGACCAGAAGCTCGCCGAATCCGACCGCGGTCTCGGGCTCACCCCGCGGGCTTGCGCCGTGGCCGGGCCAGTCGACGGTCGTCACCCGCCACCCGGACCGCACCAGGGGACCGCTGACGGCGTCGAAGTCGCGGTGATCCCCGCCGTTGGCGTGCAGCAGGATCAGTGACGGCCCGGTGCCGGCGGAGTGGATGTGCAGTTCGTCGGAGGCCGACCGCCGAGAGGTCATACCCCCAGAGTAGATGACCCTACGGTCATCTACTTGACCGATCAGCCGATTCCGATACCCCGCGCCGCGGCGTTCGCCGCTCGCGCACCCGACACCCGCCGCAGCAACAGCAGGCCGTCCAATATCGCGATCGATGCCAACGCCGCGGGCCGCCGCTGCGCGGCGGTCGGCGCGTCGACCCGTGGCTCGATCCAATCCACCCAGCGGTCGATGATCGCCGAGGCCAGGGACGCATAGGGCTCGCGCCGGGCGCTTGCCAACCCGACGATCTCGAAGTACACCGCGAAAACCGGGTCGGCCGACGGTGACGCCAGCACCGGCCACGCCCTGCGCTGCAGTTCATCGGGCGGCAGCGGAGCGTCACCGAAGGCGGCCGCCAGCATGCTCTCCATCTGCTCGCCCAGTTCGCCTATCACCGCGGCGATCATGTCGTCCTTCGTCGGGAAGTAGTAGACGACGGTGCGATCGCTGATGCCCAGACTCTCCCCCACCGAACTGAAAGTGAGCGAACCGATTCCCGATGTGGCCGCCAACCGGGTTGCTGCGCCCAGTAAGTCCGCCCGGGAGTGTTTGTAGCCCACCGCTTGATCGTAGAGGGCACGCTGCCTATCCTCATTGTAGTTCCAACTACAACTTGGGAGATGCGTGGATGACCGAACGCAATTCCGCACCCGCGCTGACGGGCCTCGCGGTGGGTGCGCTCGTGGCGCTGGGCTTCGCGGTCGCGATAAGCCTGCTGCCGGAATCCCTTTTCCTGCAGTCACACTGGCGTGTGGTGGTCTACGCGGTCTGTGCCGCAGCCGCTCCTCCGACGGTGTGGTTCCTGCAGTGGATCGCCCGAGTTCGTGGGCTCGACCAGCGTGCGGTCTTCGCGTGGGGGGCGGCGGGCGCCATGCTGTTCGACGGCCTCGCGATCGGGTTTGTGCCCGCTCTCTACGGCCAGACCGGGCAGGCGCTGGCCTGGGTCGCCTCCGCGCTGATCTTCGCTTTCGCCAGCCTGCTGGTCGCCGGGCAGATCATGCTGGGCCGTCGGGCACATACGGCGTCGCCATGACGAAACCGGCGGCGACCTGGATCACCTGGTTGCAGGTCGTCCTGGTGCTGCTGTTCGTCTACGCCCTGGTCCTGGTGTTCGCCGGATCGGTGGCTGGCCGGCTGTTCTCCATACTGGGATTCGGACCGCCGGAGGCAATCGACACCGATCAGGTACGCGATTACCTTCACTTGCCGTTCATGGTGCTGGGCGCGGTGCTGGCAGGATGGACGGCGATGATGATCCAGATCGTGCGCGGGCCGTTGCGTGCCGGATCCGCCTGGGCGCTACCGGTTCTGGTCCGGTCCCTGGTGCTGTGGTTCGTTCTGGACACCGGGATGTCGCTCGTGTTGGGTTACCCGATGCACGCGCTGTTCAACGTGCCCTTCGCGGTCGCCCTGGCGATTCCGCTGGTGAAACTCAGGTCGGCGTGAACGCCGCCGGATACATCGGCGCAGCGATCTCGGTCGTCGCGGGAATCCTCGGTCTGCTGTGGCCCCGAAAGGTCAGTTCGGTTATCGGACTCCACCTCCCGGGGCCGCTGGGGATCTCCGAGTTCCGGGCGACCTACGGGGGACTATTCATCGGGGCGGGCCTGGCCACAGCGCTGATCGGGAGCCGCGAGGCCGCACTGGTGCTCGGCGCCGCCTGGGGCGGGGCATTCGTCGCACGGGCGGTGTCCCTGGTCGTCGACAAATCCCGATCCAGGGAGAACCTGGCCGGGCTGGTCATCGAGGCGGCTGTCGCCGCGCTGCTGATCCTGTCGTGACCGTCGAGATCGCGTCCTCGCTGAATCCTGACCGGACCAGTTTCGACCTCGCGGTCATCCATAACGATTCCCAGAGGCTCATCGGCGGCGCCGCACTGCGGGTGACCGACATCGGGAACTTTGAAGGGGAGATCGGCTACGTGTTCGGGCGTGAGTTCTGGTCGCGCGGATACGCCACTGAGACCGCTCAGACCCTGCTGCGGTTCGGTTTCGATCGGCTGGCACTGCAGCGTGTTTGCGCGACCTGCGACGCGGAGAATCACGCATCGGCGAGGGTCTTGCAGAAGGCCGGGATGACATTCGAAGGTCGCGTGCTCGTCGCGGTCAGGGGATCGTGGCGTGATTCGCTGCGCTTTACCCGCGTGAGCGACACGGAAACGCAAGTGCGGTTCACGCAATGAGACACCTGGTTTTCACCTACCCCGGAACGCTGGAATGGCAACAGGCCCCCAACCCCGAACCGGGGACCGGCGACGCAGTCGTGCGACCGCTCGCGGTCGCCCGCTGTGACCTCGACATCGCCATGGCCGGCTTCGGGATCTTCCCGGGTCCGTATCCGGTCGGCCATGAGATCGCCGCCGAGGTGGTCGCCGTCGGTGCCGGCGTCACCCGATTGCGGCCCGGCCAGCGGGTCGCGGTCCCCTTCCAGGTGTCCTGCGGAACCTGCCGCCCATGCAGCGAAAG
>JAIOQK010000351.1 GCA_021413425.1 Mycobacterium sp. | reverse complement strand
GCTCTCCGACTTCGCCGTGACCATCCCGGAACTGGGCACCATCACCGCCACCCGCAAGCCGTTCGTGTTGCTCACCTCCAACGCCACCCGTGAGCTGTCCGAGGCGCTCAAGCGGCGGTGTCTGTTCCTGCACATCGACTTCCCCGATGCCGATCTGGAGCGGCGCATCCTGCTGTCGCGTGTTCCCGAACTGCCCGAGCGCCTCGCCGAGGAACTGGTCCGCATCATCGGGGTGCTGCGGGGCATGCAGCTCAAGAAGCTGCCGTCGGTGGCCGAGACCATTGACTGGGCCCGCACCGTGCTGGCGCTGGGTATGGACACCATCGACGACGCCACCATCGCCGCAACGCTCGGGGTGGTGCTCAAACATCAGTCCGATCAGCAGCGCGCCGCCACCGAGTTGCGGCTGAACTGACCGGGCTGGATTAACGACCATGGCCGTCCGCAGGACCCGACCACCGCAGCCGCTGGCCCCCTACGGCCTGCCGGGCCACCTCGTCGAGTTCGTCGAAGCCCTTCGCGCCCAAGGCATCTCGGTCGGCCCGTCGGAGACCGTCGACGCCGGACAGGTGATGTCGGTACTCGGACTCGGCGACCGTGAGACGCTGCGCGAGGGATTCGCCTGCGCGATGCTCCGCCGTCCGGAGCACCGCCCCACCTACGACGCGCTGTTCGATCTGTGGTGGCCGGCCGCCCTGGGTGGGCGCACCGTGCTCGAGGACGACGACTCCCCGTCGGCGCCGCCGAGCCTGGACCCCGAGGACGTCGAGGCGATGCGGGCCATGCTGCTGGACCTGCTTGCCGACAACCCCGACATCGGTGACCTCGACGAGCGGCTCGTCGCCATGATCGCGGCCATCGTCGAGGCGCACGGCCGCTACACCTCCAGCCGGGGACCGTCGTACTCGTCGTACCAGGCGCTCAAAGCGATGGGGCTCGATCAGTTGGAAGGCCGCCTATTGGCCGGGCTGCTCGCGCCCTACGGTGACGAGCCGTCGGACACGAGTAAGCAGATCGCCAACTCCCTTGCCGCCCAAAAGATCGCCCAGCTGCGCCGGATGGTCGAGGGCGAGACCAAGCGGCGCACCGCCGAGCAACTGGGCCGCGAACACGTTCAGATGTACGGCATCCCGCAACTGGCGGAGAACGTCGAGTTCCTGCGTGCCTCCGGTGACCAACTGCGTCAGATGCGCCGCGTGGTCGCGCCGCTGGCCCGCACCCTGGCGACCCGGCTCGCGGCCAAACGCCGGCGGCACCGGGCCGGGGCGATCGACCTGCGCAAGACGCTGCGCAAATCCATGTCGACCGGTGGTGTGCCGATCGACGTGGTGCTGCGCAAACCGCGCCCGGCCCGTCCCGAACTGGTGGTGCTCTGCGACGTGTCCGGCTCGGTGGCAGGCTTCAGCCACTTCACGCTGCTGCTGGTGCATGCGCTGCGCCAGCAGTTCTCCCGGGTCCGCGTCTTCGCCTTTATCGACACATGCGATGAGGTAACGCACATGTTCGGCCCGGAGGCCGATCTGGCCGTCGCCATCCAGCGCATCACCCGCGAGGCCGGCGTCTACACCCGTGACGGTCACTCCGATTACGGCAACGCCTTCGTGTCCTTCACCGAGAACTTCCCCAACGTCCTGTCGCCGCGCAGCTCACTGCTGATCCTCGGTGACGGCCGCAACAACTACCGCAATCCGTCGGCGGATCTTCTGGCGCACATGGTGACCGCCAGCCGTCACGCACACTGGCTCAACCCCGAGCCCAGACATCTGTGGGGCAGCGGTGACTCGGCGGTGCCGCGTTACTCCGACATCATCACCATGCACGAATGCCGATCGGCCAAGCAGCTGGCGGCGGTCATCGACCAGCTGCTCCCGGTCTAGACCGTAAGCTTTTCCACCGTGGCAATCGTGCGCAAGCTCGGCGTGATGGGCGGGACGTTCGATCCCATCCACCACGGCCACCTGGTCGCCGCCAGCGAGGTGGCCGACCTCTTCGGGCTCGACGAGGTGGTGTTCGTGCCCACCGGGGTGCCCTGGCAGAAGGACCGCCATGTCACCGCCGCCGAGGACCGCTACCTGATGACGGTCATCGCCACCGCCTCCAACCCGCGGTTCTCGGTCAGCAGGGTCGACGTGGACCGCACCGGCGCGACCTACACCACCGACACCCTGCGCGACCTGCGCGCGCAGTATCCGGGCTGCGAGTTGTACTTCATCACCGGCGCCGATGCGCTGGCCTCCATCCTGACCTGGCAGGGCTGGGAGGAACTGTTCGACCTCGCCACATTCATCGGCGTAAGCCGGCCCGGCTATGAACTCAGCGACTCCCACATCACGGCGGCTCTGGACCGGCTGCCCGATGACGCGCTGCACCTGGTGGAGATCCCGGCACTGGCGATCTCGTCGAGTGACTGCCGCGCGCGGGCCGCCCTCGGCCGGCCGATCTGGTACCTGGTGCCCGCCGGGGTGGTGCAGTACGTCGCCACACGTGGTCTCTACCTCGGCGGCCCCGCCGGCGGGGTCAGGGCATGACGGCTTCCGCCGAAGCCCTGGAGATGGCGGCGGTCGCGGCCCGTGCCGCCGCGGCCAAGCTCGCGGTGGACATCGTCGTCATCGACGTCTCCGATCAGCTCTTCATCACCGACTGCTTCGTCATCGCCTCGGCCTCCAACGAACGTCAGGTCAACGCGATCGTCGAGGAGGTGGAGGAGAGGATGCGGCTGGCCGGCCACAAACCCGCCCGCCGCGAGGGCACCCGTGAGGGACGCTGGATTCTGCTGGACTACATCGACATCGTGGTGCACATCCAGCACTCCGACGAGCGCAGTTTCTACGCCCTGGACCGGCTGTGGCAGGACTGCCCGCTTGTTGAGATTGACCTCGAGGACGTCGAGACCGACCCGGAGCCGACGTGAGAGTGCGCCGGCTGGTCATGCTGCGGCACGGGCAGACCGACTCCAACGCCGACAACCGGATGCAGGGTCAACTCGACACCGAACTCACCGACCTCGGCCACGCCCAGGCGGCCAGTGCGGCCGAGGTGCTCGCCAAGCGCCAGCCGCGGCTCATCGTGTCCTCCGACCTCAGCCGCGCCTAC
>JAIOQK010000350.1 GCA_021413425.1 Mycobacterium sp. | reverse complement strand
CTCGACACCGACCGGTTCGGCACGTTCACCGGCGAGCAACCGCGGCCCGGTGCCGCTGTGGACGCCGCCCGCGGTAAAGCACGGCTGGCGATGGAGGCCACCGGCCTGCGACTGGGCCTGGCCAGCGAGGCGAGCTACGGGCCGATGGGCGGCCTCGGGTGGACCGGCATCGGTTTGACAGGCCACGAGGAGATCCTGCTGTTCTGCGATGACGGCCTCGGGATCGAGGTCCTCGAGGGCTACCGGACGACATCGGTGCCCGCATCATCAGCGCGGGTCGCCGGCTACGACGACGTTCCACGGGGGCTGGTGTCGGCGTTGCCGCACCAGGCTCTGATCGTGCGGCCCTGCGGTGAGCCGCCGGACCCCGATCGGATCATCAAGGGCATCACCGGCGCCGAGGCCCTGCGCACGGCGATCGCCGCCGCGGCCGCGCTCTCGACCGAAAACCTGGCGGTCGTCGAACCGGACCTGCGTGCCCATCACAATCCGAGCCGCCGGCGGGTGCTGATCCGGCTGGCCGCGACCCTGGCCCGCCGGCTGGCCACCCGGTGCCCGCGATGCGCCACCCCGGGATTCGGCCGGACCGGTAACGAAGCGGGTCTGCCCTGCCGGATCTGCGCCACCCCGACTCCGCTGCCGCGCAGCGAGATTCACAGCTGCCCGGCCTGTCCGCACCGGATCGAACGCCCGGTCCCCGCTGTATGGGCCGATCCGGCCGTCTGCCCGGAGTGCAACCCCTAGGCGTCCAGCGCCAGATCGTCGCGGAAGCGGCGCATGCCGTCGATCTTCTGCTCGAGTGTCGCCTCGGGACCGGAATAGAACATCCACGGCATGGTGAGGACGGCGTGGACACCACCGGCTTCGGCGCGCTCGTAGTGCTCGGGGAGGAAGGCGTCCATGAGCGGGGTGATGACGGCGAAATCCTCCATGCCCAGACCCTTGGCAGCACGCAGCTCACGGATCCGGGTCACCGAGGCGATGGCCTGATCCATGCCGATGAGGTCGCCGATCCAGCCGTCATTGCGCGACGCGCGACGCAGCGCGATGTCCGAGAGTCCGCCCGAGTAGATCGGGATCGGCGGCGGTGTGGGCGTCATCTCCAACCGTGGCGTCTGGTAGAACTCGCCGTCGAACTCGGTCCATCCGGGCTGCCACAGCGCTTTGAACAGTTCCAGCATCTCGTCGGTGCGCTTACCGCGCTTGGCGAACTGCTGGCCGAGCAGTGCGAACTCCTCCTCGCACCAGCCCACCCCGATGCCGAGTTCGACGCGCCCACCCGAGAGGATCGCCGCGGTGCCGATGGCCTTGGCCGCCGAATACGGGTCGCGCATCGCCGGGATGTAAACGGTGGTGATGAACTTCAGCCGCTGCGTCGCCTGGGCCAGGGCGCCGACCAGCACCCAGGGATCGGGCCAGTCGGTGAACGGCTGCCAGCGTCGCTGGCCGTCGGGTGTGTAGGGGTACGGAGTCGCCAGTGTCTCCAGATTGACCACGTGGTCGGCGATCGCGATACCTTCGTACCCGAGTTCGTCTGCGGCCCTGGCTATCTCGACGATCTCACCGGTGTTCACGAATGCACTGCTGACGTAGAACTTCATCCGGTCACAGTCCCCACGTCGCTTCGCTCACGAGCCCATGCCGGCATGATGAAAAGTCCTTCCGCTTCGACTGTCGGTCCCTGCGCGTCGCTGATGACACCCCGGGCGTAGGTCTTGTGGCCCTCGGTGCGCTGCAGCCACGCTTGGGCGTGCAACGCCCCCAGCGGAGTCCCACGCAGGTAACGCAGGCTGATGGTGCCGGTGAACTTAGGCTTGGTCAGCCCACTGGTGGCGGCCTCGCCGAGCAGCTGGTCGAGCACCAGTGCGGCGATACCGCCGTGCACCATTCCCGGCGGCCCCTCGTAGGCCGCGCCGAGGGTGAAGTCGCTCCAGCACCGTCCGTCGGCGTCGTGCTCGATCACCATCGGCGGCGCGATGGGATTACGCCCGCCCGCGGCCGGGTTGGTGAACAGCAGTGGGCGCCCGGTTCCGGCGTGCCGTAGCGGCTGCCAGCCGTCGTTGAGAGGCAACAGGCTCTCGGTGACGGCGCGCACAGCCGCGGTGGCGGCGGCGATGGCGCCCTCATCGGCCCCGGTGCGGACGGTGGCATCGATCAGTTCCCGCACCGCTTCGGCCAGCGGGCCGTAGAGATTCTGCAGCCGGTCGAACTCCTCGGCGCTGATGACATCGCCGTCCCACTTCTCCACCGGCACGCTCAGCCTCCGAATACTTTGTTCACCACGGCCTTGGCGCGCCGCGTCACCCGAAGATAATGGTCCAGGAACTCGCCGCCGTCACCGTCGGCCCATCCCGCGGCGGCCGCAACCGCATTGAGTTGTCGCCCCGGCCCGGGCAGCTGATCGACCGCCTTGCCGCGCACCAGCACCAGGGCGTTGCGGGCACGGGTGGCGGTCAGCCACGCCTCACGCAGCTGATCGGTGTCACCCAGTGGAATCAACTCGGCCTCGGCGATGGCGTCCAGCGCCGCCAGCGTCGGGGTGGTGTGCAGCGCCGGTACCTCGTGGGCGTGGCGCAACTGCAGCAACTGCACCGTCCACTCAACATCGGCCAATCCCCCGCGGCCCAGTTTGGTGTGGGTGTTGGGATCGGCGCCCCGGGGCAGCCGCTCGGCGTCGACCCGGGCCTTCACCCGCCGGATCTCCTGCACCGCCGCAACCGAGATGCCCCCGTCCGGGTAGCGGATGCGGTCGGCCATCTCCACAAAACGCACTCCGAGGTGCTCGTCGCCGGCCACCGGAGCGGCCCGCAGCAGGGCCTGGACCTCCCATGGCTGGGCCCACTGCTCGTAGTAGGCGGCGTAGGAGGCCAGGGTGCGAACCAGCGGCCCGCTGCGTCCCTCGGGGCGCAGGTTGGCGTCGACCTCCAGCGGGGGGTCGTCACTCGGCGCGCCGAGCAGGGTGCGCAACTGTTCGGCAATGGTCGTCGACCACTTCACCGCGCGGGTCTCGTCGGCGCTCCCCTGCTGTGTGCCCGGCCTGGGGTCGCAGACGAACATCACGTCGGCGTCGGAGCCGTAGCCCAGTTCCCCGCCGCCGAGGCGTCCCATTCCGATAACGGCGATGGCCGCGGGCACCGACTCGCCGTCGGGTGTGTTGTCCCGGATCACCGCTTCCAGCGCGCACTGCAACACCGCCACCCAGACCGAGGTCAGCGCCGAACACACCTGCTGCACGTCGAGCATGCCGAGCAGGTCGGCGGAGGCCACCCGGGCCAACTCGCGCCGCCGCAGGGTCCGGGCGGCGGCGATCGCGCGGGCCGGATCCCCGTGGCGGCCGGCCGAGGCGAGCAGCGCACGCGCCACCCCGTCGGGGTCGACGTCGAGCAGCTTGGGTCCCGTCGGCCCGTCGGCGTAGGCCGCGATCACCTCCGGCGCCCGGATCAGCAGATCGGGCACATAGGCCGATGTTCCCACCACGCGCATGAGCCGCTTGGCCACCGCACTCTCGTCGCGCAGCGTGGACAGGTACCAGCGCTGGTCGGCCAGGGCGTCGCTGATCCGACGGTAGGCCAGCAGGCCGCTGTCCGGATCGGGGGTGGCCGAGAGCCAGTCCAGCAACCGCGGCAGCAGCACCGCCTGCACCCGGCCACGTCGTCCGCTGGCGTTGACCAGTGCGCTCAGATGCGTCAGCGCACTCTGCGGACCCTCGTAACCCAGTGCGGCGAGTTGGCGTTCGGCCGCCGCCGGCGACATCCCCGCCGCCACCTCCACCGAGGGGCCCACCGACTCCAGCAGCGGTTGGTAGAAGAGCTTGGCATGCAGCTTCGACACCCGAACGTTCTGGCGCCTGATCTCTTCGCGCAGCACCCCGAGCGCGTCGTGGGTGCCATCCGGACGGACGTGCGCGGCCCGGGCCAGCCAGCGCAATGCCTCGGTGTCGTCGGAGGCGGGCAGCATGTGGGTGCGCTTGAGGCGCTGCAGTTGCAGCCGATGCTCGAGTAGCCGCAGAAACTCATAGGAGGCGGTGAGGTTCGCGGTGTCGTCGCGACCGATGTAGCCCCCGGCGCCGAGTGCCGCCAACGCGTCCACGGTGGAGGCGACGTGCAGTGATGGGTCTGTGCGGCCATGGACGAGCTGTAGCAGCTGCACCGCGAACTCGACGTCGCGCAGTCCCCCGGTGCCCAGCTTGATCTCGCGGTCCCGCATGTCCGCCGGAACCAGTTCCTCGACCCGTCGGCGCATCGCCTGCACCTCGGGCACGAAATCCTCACGCTGACAGGCGTTCCAGACCATCGGCATCAGGGCGTCGGTGTAGGCACGGCCGAGTTCGGCGTCGCCCACCGCGGGCCGGGCCTTGAGCAAGGCCTGGAATTCCCATGTCTTGGCCCACCGCTGGTAGTAGGCGATGTGCGAGTCCAGGGTGCGGACCAGTGCACCCGCCTTACCCTCGGGACGAAGAGCCGCGTCGACTTCGAAGAACGCCTCCGAGGCCAGCCGCATCATCTCGCCGGCCAACCGGGTGATGAGCGGGTCGGCGTTCTCTCCCACGAAGATGACGTCGACGTCGCTGACGTAGTTCAATTCGCGGGCACCGCATTTGCCCATCGCGATGACCGCAAGCCGCGGCGGCGGTTCGTCCTTGCACACCGCGGCAGTGGCCGCCTCCAGGGCGGCGTCGAGTGCGGCGTCGGCGAGGTCGGACAGATGCGCGCCGATGGTCTCAAACGCCAGCACGGGCTCGTTCTCGACGGTGGGTGCGGTGTCCAGGGCGGCCAGGATCAGCAATTGATCACGGTAGGCGGTCCGCAGTTTGGGCACGAGAACCGCTGGGGTGGAGCCGAATTCGGCCACGCAGTCCGAGAACACCCGGCGCATGTCCTCGATGCCCGGAAGCTCGATATCACCCTCTAGCAGGCGCCAGGACTGCGGATTGGCAACAAGGTGGTCACCGAGAGCAAGGGAGGAGCCCAGAACGGCGAACAGCCGTCCTCGCAGCGACTTGTCGGCGACCAGTGCGCTGTCCAGCCGGGCCCACTGGTCGCCGAGCACCTCGGACAGGCGCACCATCGTGTGCAGGGCGGCATCGGCATCGGCGGCCCGCGACAACGACCAGAGCAGTTCGACGTGGGCGTCGTTATCCCAGCCCAGTGTCCTCAGGTACGACGGCGCGGCGCGTTGCAGAAGACCAAGCCGGCCCACGCTGGGAACACTCGGCCGCCGCGTCGCCGGTTTACCCACGCTGCGACGTTAGCCCAACGACGATGCGGGACGCGGACCGGTCCCGCGGTTACAGCGACAGATACTTCTTCAACTCGAAGGGTGTGACGTTGCTGCGGTACTCCTCCCACTCCGCGCGCTTGTTGCGCAGGAAGTAGTCGAAGACATGCTCGCCGAGAGCCTCGGCGACCAGTTCGGAGCTTTCCATCTCCCCCAGCGCGACCCCGAGGCTCGACGGCAACTCGCGATAGCCCATCGCGCGGCGCTCCTCAGGCGTCAGGGTCCAGACGTTGTCCTCGGCCTCGGGACTCAGCGCGTAGTTCTTCTCGATACCACGCAGCCCGGCGGCCAGCAGCACCGCGAACGTCAGGTACGGATTGCACGCCGAATCGGGGCTGCGCACCTCCACCCGCCGCGATGCCGCCTTGCGCGGGGTGTACATCGGAACCCGGACCAGTGCCGAGCGGTTGGCCGCCCCCCAGGACGCCGCCGTCGGCGCCTCGCCACCGTGCACCAGCCGCTTGTAGGAGTTCACCCACTGGTTGGTCACCGCGCTGATCTCGGTGGCGTGCTCGAGGATTCCGGCGATGAACGACTTGGCGACGTCGGAGAGTTGCAGCGGATCGTCCGGACTGTGGAAGGCGTTGGTCTCGCCCTCGAACAGACTCATGTGGGTGTGCATGGCCGAGCCGGGGAACTCCGGGAACGGCTTGGGCATGAACGACGCGCGCACGCCCTCGGCGATCGCCACCTCCTTGACCACGTACCGGAAGGTCATCACGTTGTCGGCCATCGAGAGCGCGTCGGCATAGCGCAGGTCGATCTCCTGCTGGCCGGGCGCACCCTCGTGGTGGCTGAACTCCACCGAAATGCTCATCTGCTCGAGCGCGTCGATGGCGTGCCGACGGAAGTGTGGGGCGGAGTCGTGCACGGCCTGGTCGAAGTAGCCGCCGTTATCGGCGGGCACCGGAATCGACCCGTCGTAGGGTCCGGCCTCGAGCAGAAAGAACTCGATCTCGGGGTGGATGTAGCAGGAGAATCCCAGATCGCTGGCCTTGGCCAGTTGGCGGCGCAGCACGTGGCGGCTATCCGCCCACGACGGCGAGCCGTCGGGCATGGTGATATCGCAGAACATCCGGGCCGAGTGGTGCTGGCCCGCACTGGTGGTCCACGGCAGCACCTGGAAGGTCGACGGGTCCGGCCGGGCCACCATGTCGGCCTCCGACACCCGGGCGAAACCCTCGATGGAGGATCCGTCGAAGCCGATGCCCTCTTCGAAAGCGCCCTCCAGTTCGGCAGGGGCGATGGCGACGGTCTTGAGGAAACCCAGCACGTCGGTGAACCACAGCCGGACGAATCGAATGTCGCGTTCCTCCAGCGTGCGAAGCACGAATTCCTTCTGCCGATCCATGACGCGAGCGTAGGCAGCCGCTGTTAACTCTGTGTTACGCCGGGGTGGGTGCCCGGCCGTTTGCCGGCCGGCAGTCACGAATCACGCCAAACCTCATGCTTGGCACGTGTGTCATACCCCGAACCGGAGTATAAAGAGAACCAGCAGGGCAGCGGCGTTACTCCCCACAACCTAGGAGCCGCTGCCCTGTGTAGCACACAAGGCCCGACGGGCGCGACTTATTCGCCGGGCGCCGTGCCCGAAATCCCGACCGGATCGCAGCCTTTCAGCAGTTCAGGTTCCCCGGCACCACCCGGTTCACCAGATAGTCCACGACGGCGTCGTCGACGCAGGAATCACCGTCGAACACCACGGTGTGCTGGGTGCCGTCGTAGCTGATCAATGGCGCGCGCAATTGCCGCGCCAGGGCGACACCGGCCGCGTACGGGGTGGCGGGGTCGCGGGTGGTGGACACCACCACCACCGCCCCCGGCGGCGCCGCGGCGGCGGGCTCGGGAACCGAGGTCGCCGGCACCGGCCAGAACGCGCACAGATCCCGCGGGGCGAACCCGGTGAACTCGCCGTAGGACAGGAATGGGGCCCGGGCGCGGATCTGCCGGTCCGCCTCGGCCCACGCCGCCGGATCACTTTGGGTGGGCGCGTCGACGCAGCGGATGGCGTTGAAAGCGTCCTGGCCGTTGGCGTAGCGGCCGTCGGAATCGCGCCCCTGGTAGTCGTCGGCCAGCAGCAGCAGGTCCCCGGCGTCGGTGCCGCGTTGCAGGCCCAGCAGTCCACTGGTCAGGTACTTCCAATACTGCGGGGTGTACAGCGCATTGACGGTCCCGGTGATCGCGTCGGCGTAGCCCAGACCGCGCGGGTCCTCGGTGGGTCCGGGCGCCGAGACCAACGGGTTCACCAGTTGGTGATAGCGGTTCACCCACTGCGCAGGATCGCTGCCCAGCGGGCAGGACGGCGAGGCGGCGCAGTCGGCGGCATAGTCGGTGAACGCGACTTGGAAGCCGGCCATCTGCTCGACCAGTGACGCAATCGGATCCTGGTCGGGGTCGATC
>JAIOQK010000349.1 GCA_021413425.1 Mycobacterium sp. | reverse complement strand
AACGCATTCCCCTCCCAGGCCGACGGCTCTGGCCGTTCCGGGAGGACGAGCAGTAACGGCGCACCCGATAAGCTAGTGCCCGCATCGGCCCCCGCGGCCGGGCCAGGCCTCCTTAGCTCAGTGGTAGAGCACTCGCCTTGTAAGCGAAAGGTCGTCAGTTCAATCCTGACAGGGGGCTCCGCCCTTCGTTGCCGTGCTGCGTGGAGATGGCTGCGCTACCTGCCGTGGTAGGTTTCTCGCATTCGGCCGCACCGCCGATACGAGGAGGAAAACCCCCCATGGCTTCATCACTAATCGACGTGATCGGTTCGCAAAAGGGCGGCTTGACTCTGCTGAAGTTGCTCGCGGATAACAGCTTCGATTCCATCCTCGTCACCGATGCCTCAGCCAAGGGTCGCATCATCTATGCGAACAAGGCGTTCAAGAAACTGACCGGCTATGACCCGGCGGAGGTCGTCGGCAAGGATCCCCGCATGCTTCAGGGCCCCGGCACCGACCGCAAAGTCATTGAGCGGCTCAGCGCAACACTCAAGGCCGGCGGGCGTTTCGAGGGCCGCGCGGTCAACTACAAGAAGGACGGAACTCCGTTCGTGATGAACTGGCGGATGTTCCCACTCAAAGACGCCGGAAAAATCATCGCCTGGGTGGCCATTCAGCGCGAGGCTCTGTCTGCCGGCTAAGCACGTGCGGCCGAGTCGCCAGGCGACCTCAACCCCGCGGACTGATCCCGTTCAGGACGGTGTCGACGACGAACTCGCAGTCCTCATCGAAGATCGGCCGGTCGTAGAGCATGATCGGCAGGCACACGGCAGTGTCGATCAGGTCGATGATCCGCACCGGGTCGATCCCCGCGCAGCACTCACCCCGATCGATGCCGCGCCGGATGACCTCAGCCATGCGGAGATCCCGCTTCTCCAGATAGGTGGGCCGCGACGCCGACAGGTCCCAGTCCTCAGGTTTGACGATCACGGAGTCCACCAGTCGGCGGCCCATCGGCGAACTCACCATGGCCGCATAGGATTTGGCGTACTCCAGCAGGTCACCGCGCAGCGTTCCGGTATCCGGCAGCGGCATATGCCTGGCACCGAAATCACGGAGAGCGTCGGCGAGGAGTCCAGCCGAGCTGGCCCACGTCTGCTTGACCCAAAGTAATTCAACGCCTGCGCGCGCAGCTGCGGCCTCAAGGGTGAATCCGCCGAAGTTGGATGCGGCGAATTCGGCGACCGCGGCTTCCATGACTCGTTCCCGGATACGGTCGTCGCCGACAACAGCACCTCTGCCCGTGTCGGTCACGACTGCCGAGTTTAAGGTCACCGGCCCAAGCCTGCATCTTGAAGCCCATTTACCGATAGCCGGGATTGCTGCTAGTTTACCGACGGATCGTCGGCAACGAGCTGTCCGGCGAGCGTGACGAATGGGGTTGCGTCGGTGGGCCTGAGTTCAGCCATCTTCGGCATCGATGCCGGCATTCAGCGCGCGCCGGGCGATGCGTCGGCGCGTATGCAGGCCGATCGGGAGCGGCTGACCCGCGAGCTCCGCTCGCTGTCCGGCCGTCTCGATGAGTTGGATCGCCGCCTGTCGAGTCTGGACTGGACCCGCGGCGCAGAGTCGACCCGCCGGTCCGATGCAGAGGCGCAGCGCCCCGAACTCGAAGCCCTGCGCACGCAGTTGAACAGCAGGCTGCGCGACCTCGCGCGGCAGTTGAGTGATCTCGACTGCGTGCTCTCGGCGATGGCCGTCCGCCCGCACGTCACGGCTTCCCCTGTCGGGGTCTGCCCGCAGTGCGGCTACCCCAGCCTCAGTTCGGCACTGTGCGCGCACTGCCGGTCATTCTCCGTCATGTAGTTCGTCAGGCTGCGCCGCCACGTATCCGCCGCGGTTCAGTCTTCGCCGGTGTCGGGGCGGGTGCGGTCACCGAAGATCGGCCGGCGCACCTGCTGGTGGCCGTACACGCCCTCGGCGTAGGCGGTCTCGGCGTGCTGGGCGAAGTCGACGCCGCCGGCCTCATCCTCGGCGCTGATCCGGAATCCGATGGTCCGGTCGATCAGCCTCGCCAACCCGTAGGACACCGCGAAGGCGTACACGCTGACCACCACCGCGCCCAACGCCTGCTTGCCGAGTTGTTCGAAGCCGCCGCCGAAGAACAGGCCGCTGGGCCCGCCGGTCATGGTGGGGGTGGCCAGAAAGCCGATCAACAGGACGCCGACTACGCCCCCGAAATAGTGGACGCCCACGACATCGAGGGAATCGTCGTAGTTCAAGCGGAACTTCAGCGACACCGCGAAGGAACACACCACACCGGCGGCCAGTCCCACGATGCCCGCCCCGAGGGTGTTGACCGTTCCGCAGGACGGGGTGATCGCCACCAGTCCGGCCACCACACCCGAGGCGGCGCCGAAGGTGGTCGGCCTGCCATCGCGAATCTGTTCCACCGACAACCAGCCGAGCATGCCGAGGCATCCGGCGAGCAATGTGTTGAGGAACACCGCCGATGCGACGCCATTGGCGGCCAGCGCCGAGCCGGCGTTGAACCCGAACCAGCCGAACCACAGCAGGCCGACGCCGAGGAGGACGAACGGAAGGTTGTGCGGCCGCATGGCGTCGACTTTGAAGCCAAGCCGCGGACCCAGCACAAGCGCCAGCGCCAGCGCCGATGAGCCCGAGACGATCTCGACCACCAGCCCGCCCGCATAATCGAGCACACCGAGCTTGAACAGCCACCCTCCGGGGGCCCATACCCAGTGCGCCACAACGGCATACACGGCGACCGCCCAGATCGGAACGAACACCATCCAGGCGGCGAACTTGGCCCGGTCGGCGATCGCCCCGCTGATCAGGGCCGCGGTGATGATGGCGAAACTCAGTTGGAACGTCGCGAACAGCAGTTCGGGAACCGCGCCGCGGGCGGTGTCGGGACCGATACCCGCCATTCCGATGTGAGAGAGACCACCGACCAGGCCACCGGCCCCCTCTCCGGAGAAGGCCAGGCTGTACCCGACCAGCAGCCAGGACACCGTCACCATCGGAATGGCGATGAAGCTCATCATGATGATGTTGAGCACCCCGGTGGTGCGCACCATG
>JAIOQK010000338.1 GCA_021413425.1 Mycobacterium sp. | reverse complement strand
AGCCGATGACGGTCGATGACGCGCTCTACGAGATGGAGCTGGTGGGCCACGACTTCTTCCTGTTCCACGACAGGGAGACCGAACGCCCCACCGTGGTCTACCGCAGGCACGCCTATGACTACGGATTGATCCGGCTCGCCTAGCGTGCCGGGCGGGTTGATCCGGCTCGCCTGATCAGGCTGTTTGGTCCGTCGCCTAGGATGGGGGCACTCACCCGCCGATCCATTAAGGGACGAATACTGTGCTGTCGAAGTTGCTGCGCCTCGGTGAAGGTCGCATGGTCAAGCGCCTCAGAGGGGTGGCTGACTACGTCAACACCTTGTCCGATGAGACCGAGAAACTCACCGATGCGGAGTTGAGGGCCAAGACCGACGAGTTCCGGGCCCGCATCGAAGATGGCGCCAAGCTCGACGACCTGCTACCCGAGGCGTTCGCCGTGGCCCGCGAGGCCGCCTGGCGGGTGCTGTCCCAGCGGCATTTCGACGTGCAGGTGATGGGTGGGGCGGCGCTGCACTTCGGCAACGTCGCCGAGATGAAGACCGGTGAGGGCAAGACCCTGACCTCGGTGCTGCCGGCCTACCTCAACGCGCTCTCCGGCAAGGGCGTGCACGTGGTGACCGTCAACGAGTACCTGTCCAAGCGCGACGCGGAGTGGATGGGCCGCGTGCACCGCTTCCTGGGCCTGTCGGTCGGGGTGATCCTCAACCAGATGAACCCCCAGGAGCGCCGCGCCGCCTACAACGCCGACATCACCTACGGCACCAACTGGGAATTCGGCTTCGACTACCTGCGCGACAACATGACGCACTCGCTGGACGACATGGTGCAGCGCGGCCACAACTTCGCCATCGTCGACGAGGCGGACTCCATCCTGATCGATGAGGCGCGGACCCCGCTGATCATCTCCGGTCCCACCGACGATGTGTCGAGCTGGCACAAGGAGTTCGCCCGGATCGCCCCCAAGATGGAGAAGGACGTCCACTACGAGGTGGACCTCCGCAAGCGCACCATCGGCGTGCACGAGCTCGGCGTGGAACTCGTCGAGGACCAGCTCGGCATCGAGAACCTCTACGAGGCGGTCAACGCCCCGCTGGTGAACTACCTCAACAACGCGATCAAGGCCAAGGAGCTCTACACCCGCGACAAGGACTACCTGGTCCGCGAGGGCGAAGTGGTCATCGTCGACGAGTTCACCGGCCGCATGCTGTTCGGCCGGCGCTACAACGACGGCATCCACGAGGCGATCGAGGCCAAAGAGGATGTCGAGATCAAGTCCGAGAGCCAAACCCTTGCCTCGATCACGCTGCAGAATTACTACCGGCTCTACAACAGGCTCTCCGGTATGACCGGCACGGCCGAGACCGAGGCCGCCGAGTTACACGAGATCTACAAGCTCGGCGTCATCCCGATCCCCACGAACAGGCCGATGGTTCGCGGCGACCACGCCGATCTGATCTACAAGACCCAGGAAGCCAAGTTCCTCGCCGTCGTCGACGACATCACCGAGCACCACGAGAAGGGCCAGCCGGTTCTGATCGGCACCACCAGCGTCGAGCGCTCCGAGTACCTGTCGAAGATGCTGCACAAGCGCAAGGTGCCGCACAACGTGCTCAACGCCAAGAACAACGAGCTGGAAGCGGCCATCATCGCCGAGGCCGGCCGGGCCGGGACGGTGACCGTCGCGACGAACATGGCCGGCCGCGGCACCGACATCGTGCTGGGCGGCAACGTCGATTTCCTCACCGACCGGATACTGCGCGATCGCGGCCTGGACCCGGTGGAGACCCCCGAGGAGTACGAGGCGGCCTGGCATGAGGAGCTGCCGAAGGTGAAGTCCGTGGCCGCGGCCGAAGCCGAGGATGTCGTCGCCGCCGGCGGTCTGTACGTGCTGGGCACCGAGCGCCACGAGTCGCGCCGTATCGACAACCAGTTGCGCGGCCGCTCCGGCCGTCAGGGCGATCCGGGTGAATCCCGGTTCTATCTGTCACTGGACGACGAGTTGATGCGCCGGTTCAACGGCGCGGCGCTGGAGTCGCTGCTGACCCGGCTCAACCTGCCCGACGACGTGCCCATCGAGGCCAAGATGGTCACCCGCGCGATCAAGAGCGCGCAGACCCAGGTCGAGCAGCAGAACTTCGAGATCCGCAAGAACGTGCTCAAGTACGACGAGGTGATGAACCAGCAGCGCAAGGTCATCTACAAGGAGCGCAGGCGCATCCTGGAGGGCGAGGACCTCAAGGGCCAGGTGCACGAGATGCTCGTCGACGTCGTCACCGCCTACGTCAACGGCGCGACCGGCGACGGCTACGCCGAGGACTGGGATCTCGAGTCGCTGTGGACCGCGCTCAAATCGCTTTACCCGGTGGGAGTCGACCATCAGAAGCTGGTCGACTCCGACGCGGTCGGCGAGGAGGGCGAGCTGACCCGCGAGGAGCTGCTGGACCTGCTCATCGCCGATGCCGAGAAGGCCTACGCCACGCGGGAAGCCGATATCGCGGCCCTCGCCGGTGAGGGCGCGATGCGCCAACTGGAGCGCAACGTCCTGCTCAACGTGATCGACCGCCGCTGGCGCGAGCACCTCTACGAGATGGACTACCTGCGTGAGGGCATCGGTCTGCGGGCCATGGCGCAGCGCGACCCGCTGGTGGAGTACCAGCGCGAGGGCTTCGACATGTTCATGGGCATGCTCGATGCGATGAAGGAGGAGTCGGTCAGCCTGCTGTTCAGTGTCGAGGTCGAGGCCGCCCCGCAGCCGGCCGTCGCGCCGGTCGCCACCCCACAGGGTCTGGCGGCCCTGGGTCAGCAGCAGGCGGAGCCCGCGGTGCGGGCCAAGGGCATCGAGGACGCCGACGACGACTCCCGCCCGCTGACCTACGTCGGTCCGGCCGAGGACGGCAGCGTGGAAGTCAAGCGCGACGCCGCACCGGCCGACTCCAACGGCGGTACCCGCCGCGAGCGCCGGGACGCCAAGCGCCAGCAGTCCAAGGGCCGGAAGATCCTGCGCCGCGGCTGATTCCGCCGTTATCCACGCGGCGCGTGGAGCGCCGCCACTAACCAATGTGCAGCGCCACCAGCTGCCAGCGGGATCCGGCCGGAGTGCTGACCTTCTGCATCCGGCAGGCGATGGCATGCACGCGCTCACCCCGGGTGTAGCTCGCCGCCACTTCCGCGGCATCGCCATGGCATCCGACCGGAAAGGCCCGCACCCGGCGCAGCCTGCGGGCGCCGGATCCGCCGTGCAGGCGTGCCGCGGGCAGTGATTCCGCCAGACCGGGCGCCAGCAGCCCCCGCAACTGGGCCGGGGGCCGGCGACGGTCGATCACCTCCAGCACCCGCCGAAGCACCGCGTCAGCGAATTGCGCGGTTTCCCGCGCGGAAGAATCCGCGGCGCGCGGCCGCACCACGGTGGGCGCCGGGCAGGTCGGGCGGCGCCGGGTGACGGCCACCGGCGGTAGGACGGGAGGTCCCCCGAAAGCCGGCGGCTCGTAATCGGTGATCGGAACGACGGGGAACGCAATCACGTTGGGCACCAGGCACTCTCCTGAATCGGGCAGTCCTATAGCGGACATTGCGGCCGGTTCGCCGGAGAGAGGCGATCCGAGCTCAGGATGCCATAGATCGGCGCGGCACGTGTGCAGGCCTGTGGACGGTGGTCGGTTCCCGGGACCCGCTCGGTCCGGACGTCGATTCCCACAAGCGGGCGCCACATCCCGGTTGGCGGGGAAGGCCGGGAGTAGAACCGCGCGGGAGCGCTCAGGCGCTGATCACGCCAGTCCCGGTGGTCGACCGTGCCGCAATGACCGTCGCCGCGCCGCCCCCGATCCGACGAGTCCACGGCTGCGCTCAGAGCGCCGTTGATCCTCCTCCGAGCGCGACGGACGCAACCGCCGCTACCGTGACACCTGTGATCGAGGAGATCCAGAACATCCAGCGGATCCAGGGGAGGCCATGGTGACCCGGCTGTCCACCGCCGACGCGGCGTTCTATCAGCAGGAGAACACTGCGACGCCGATGTATGTGGGGTCGCTGGCGATCCTGCGCCGGCCGCGCGGCGGGTTGAGCTACGAGCGACTGCTGGAGAGCGTGGAACGTCATCTTCCGCAGACTCCGCGCTATCGCCAGAAGGTGCGCGAGGTCACCCTCGGGCTGGCCCGGCCTGTGTGGATCGACGACCCCGACTTCGACATCACCTACCACGTCCGGCGTTCGGCGCTGCCGTCGCCGGGCAGCGATGCCCAGCTGCACGACCTCATCTCCCGGCTGGCCGGCCGCCCGCTAGACCGCACCCGCCCGCTGTGGGAGATGTATCTGATCGAGGGGCTCAGCGGTAATCGGCTGGCGCTGTTCATCAAGTCCCATCAGGTGATCGTCAACGGCATGACGGCACCTGAGATCGGTCACGTGATCGCCGATCGCAAACCCAAACCTGTGGGTGTGGTCGACGACATCTGGCTGCCCAAGGGTGAGCCGTCGTCCGGTCGGCTGATGCTGGACGCGGTGACCGACTGGCTGGCCCGGCCCGGCCAGCAGCTCGGCGCCCTGCGGTCGACGGTGACCAACAGCGGCGAGTTGCTGGA
>JAIOQK010000337.1 GCA_021413425.1 Mycobacterium sp. | reverse complement strand
AGAACGCCCGCCGGGACGGGATCGACGTGATCATCGTGCACGGCGGCGACGGCACGGTGAACGAAGTCGTCAACGGCCTGCTGGGCAGACCCGGCCCGCAGCGCCCGGCCGCCGACACCCTGCCGGCGGTGGCCGTGGTGCCGGGCGGTTCGGCCAACGTGTTCGCCCGGGCGCTGGGCATCTCCCCCGACCCCATCGAGGCCACCAACCAGCTGATCGACCTGCTCGGCGCCCGCCGCGACGGCGGGGACTGGCGGCGGATCGGCCTGATGGACTGTGTGGAGCGCTGGGCGGTGTTCACCGCGGGGATGGGCGTCGACGGCGACGTGGTGGCCGCGGTGGAGGCTCAGCGTGCCAAGGGCCGCAAGGTCACCGCCGGGCGCTACATCCGCATCGCGGTCCGCGAGATGCTGGGCAGCGTGCGCGAGGAACCGCTGATCACGGTGCATCCGCCCGACGGCGACCCGGTGACCGGGGTGCATTTCGCGTTCATCTCCAACGCCAGCCCCTGGACCTACGCCAACACCCGGCCGGTGTGGACCAATCCGGGCACCACCTTCGAGGGCGGCCTGGGGGTTTTCGCGGTGACCACCACCAACGTGATCGCGAACCTGCTGGTCGTGCGACGGATGCTGTCGAAGAAGGGCGATATCAAGGGCCGGCACCTGATCCGCGAGGACGATCTGCCCTGGGTGCGGATCACCGCGGCGCAACCGGTATCGTGCCAGGTAGACGGTGATTTCCTGGGCATGCGCGACGATATGACCTTCACTTCGGTGCCCGGGGCGCTGGCCGTGGTGGCTCCGCCCGCGCTCGCCGAGTGAGATTGACCACGGTTTAGAAGAGTCCTGTTGACAACCGTCCAGGCTGTGGAACCATCTGAGGTAACAGTGCAACAACATTTGTGTGTGCACGCGTTAACAGCCCAGTTCAAACGGGGCTTACCCGTGGCCTGCTGCGCACACCGTTGATTAAGGAGTAGTGAAAATGGATTGGCGCCACAAGGCGGTCTGTCGCGACGAGGATCCGGAGCTGTTCTTCCCGGTGGGAAACAGTGGGCCGGCCCTCGCCCAGATCGCGGAGGCGAAGGTGGTCTGCAACCGGTGCCCCGTCACCGCTGAGTGCCTGACCTGGGCTTTGGAGTCCGGTCAGGATGCCGGCGTGTGGGGTGGCCTGAGCGAGGACGAGCGTCGCGCCCTCAAGCGCCGCAACGCCCGCACCCGGGCCAGGACCGGCGTCTGACACCGACGAAGCGTCAGAGCGCGGCCCCGGCACTAGCCGGGGCCGCGTTTTTTATCGGGCACCGGCGTTCGCCCGATCGGCACCCGTAACACCACGTCGGTGCCCCCGCCCGGGGCGGCCCGCATCACCAGCGAGCCGTCCAGCTCGGCTGAGACCAGCGTGTTCACGATCTGCAGGCCGAGCCGCTCGGATTTCTCCACGCTGAAGCCCGCCGGCAGGCCGGCCCCGTCATCGCGTACCACGACGTCGAGGAAGCGGGCCGATCGCTCGGCGCGGATCACCACCGAGCCCTGCCCGGCGTCCGGGCCCGCGGTGGGCTCGAAGCCGTGCTGGACGGCGTTCTGGACCAGTTCGGTCACCACCATCACCAGCGCGGTGGCCCGCTGGGCGTCGAGTGAGCCCATGGTGCCCTCCCGGCGGATGCGGATCGGGGTGTCAACGGCGGCGACGTCACCCATGATCGGCAGGATCCGGTCGATCACCTCGTCGAGGTTGACCTCCTCGTCGACCGAGATCGACAGCGCGTCATGCACCTGGGC
>JAIOQK010000054.1 GCA_021413425.1 Mycobacterium sp. | reverse complement strand
TTGATGGGCTCCTGCATGATCTTGCCCTCGTCGGGCTTGCCGACGCCGCAGTTGGAAACGGTCGAGCCTGGACCGCAGTAGCGCTGACCGATCCAGTCGGCCACCTGTCCCTCTTTATTGATCATCCACTGGCCCAGTGCGCCGTACTGGGTCTGCACGGTGGCCGTGGGATCCGGCGGGGTCGGCGAGAAGATCTCCGCGGACTGCTCCGCGATGGCGGCCGGCAGAGTGGCCGAAGGTGCGGCCGGGGTCACCGTCGTGGCGGCCAGTGCGGGCGCCACGGATACAGCCACCGAGGACTTGTCGGGGACCACCGCGGCCAGATCCCGAACCGCCGATCCGGTGCGTCCCCGGACAGCAGCAGACAGTTCCGACTTCGAGCCAGTGCCCTGAGTCGCTCGCCTCGATGGGGTGGCGGAGTCCGATTGAGACGACTCCGCCGACGCAGACGCCCGCGGCGACGAATCCGCGCGATCGGTTTCGGCGCCCGCAACCGCCGTCCCCTGGAGGACCGCCACGCCTACGCCGAGTGCCGCGGCGATGCCTGCGGCCCGGCCGATGAAGTGCGCTGCGCTCATGAAATCCTGCCTTCCGCCGGTTAGTCGTCGCAGTGGGAAACACACCGGATGGCCGGACTGTACAACGCGCGTTTTCCCCGCAGTCAGGTTTCGGTGAGCACGTGTGCGGCAACCGTCGCCCCGAGGTTCCAGCACGCCTCGAGGTCGGCCTTGGTCGGCTTGCCGGAGACCACGACGTACTCCGCCGCCTTAACCCAGCCCAGACCGGCGGTGATGCCGTCCACCGCCCGCTCCGCACCCTCGGTGCCCTCGTTACCGTGCAGCCACAGCCCGAACGGCCGGCCCCGACTGCTGTCGAGCAGCGGGTAGTAGGAAACGTCGAAGGCGTGCTTGAGGGCACCGCTCAGGTAGCCGAGGTTCACCGGGGAGCCGAGCAGGTAGCCGTCGGCCTCCAGCATCTCGACCGGCGAGACCGTCAGGGCCGCACGGCGCACCACCTCCACCCCGACGATGGCCGGATCAGTCGCCCCGGCGACGACCGCGTCGAGCATCTCCTGGCAGTGCGGCGAGGGCGTGTGGTGGACGATCAGCAGCGTGCTCATCCGCGCGCCTGCCCGGCCTGCATCTCGACCGCCCGCCGCATGGTCTCGCGGGCCCGGCCCCGATCACCGGCGTAGTCGTAGGCCCGCGCCAGCCGGTACCACCGGCGCCAGTCGTCCGGGTCGGCGTCGACCTCGGCACGCACCGTTGCGAACAGGGCGTCGGCGGCTTCGCGTTGGATCCGGCCTCCCGGCGTCCGGGGCAACTCGCTGACGTCGAGGTCCATACCGTCCTCCCGGGCCAGCCGGACGAGCCGCTGATGAGCCAGCCCGGCCCGCAGCGTCGCCACCATCGCCCACGCGCCGACGATCGGCAGGATCAGAACCCCGATGCCGAGCGCGAGCGCGGCCGGGGTGCCGGTGCGGATCAGTGCGACGGCGGTGCGGGCAAGTATGACGAAGTAGACGACCAGGGCAAGACAGAGGAAGGCGATCAGTAACTGGATGCGCAGGATCACAGGTCGAGCAGTGCTTCGATGCCGATGGTCAGCCCGGGCCGCTGCGCGATCTGCCGCACGGCCAGCAGCACACCGGGAACAAACGAAGTGCGGTCGAGGCTGTCGTGGCGGATCGTCAGCGTCTCCCCCATCGTGCCGAACAACACCTCCTGATGGGCGACCAGTCCGGTGACCCGCACCGAGTGCACCGGGATACCGTCGATGTCCGCGCCGCGAGCGCCGGGCAGACCGGTGCTGGTGGCATCGGGATTGGGCGGCAGGCCCTTTCGCGCCTGTGCGATGAGCTGCGCGGTGCGGGTGGCCGTGCCGGACGGGGCGTCGGCCTTCTGCGGGTGATGCAGCTCGATCACCTCAGCGGACTCGAAGTACGGGGCGGCCTTCTGCGCGAAGTGCATCGACAGCACCGCACCGATGGCGAAGTTCGGGGCGATGAGCACACCGGTTTTAGGGCTCGCGGCCAGCCAGGTACGGACCTGCTCGATGCGGGCGTCGGTGAAGCCGGTGGTGCCGACGACGGCGTGAATGCCGTGGGAGATCAGGAACTCCAGGTTGTCCATCACGGCGTCGGGGTGGGTGAAGTCGATGACGACTTCGGTGGCCGAATCGGTGAAGAGGCTCAGGGCATCGCCGGCGTCCACCTCGGCGCTCAGCGTCAGGTCGGCCGCGGACCGCACAGCCGCGCACATCGTCGCGCCGACCTTTCCCGCCGCGCCCAGCACCCCGACTCTCATGGGCAGCAGCCTATCGGGGGCAGCATAAGGTCGGCGGGATGCGCGTGCTGCGAACTCCCGACGAGCGATTCACCGGTCTGCCGGACTACCCGTTCGAACCGCACTATCTCGATGTCGAGGCCGCTGGACTGCCACCGGTGCGCATGCACTACGTGGACACCGGACCGGCCGACGGCCCCGTCGTGCTGTTACTTCACGGCCAGCCCACCTGGTCGTTCCTGTACCGGCACGTCATCGCGGTGCTGGCCTCTGCCGGACTGCGGGTCATCGCCCCGGACAACATCGGATTCGGACGCTCCGACAAACCCACCGAGCCCACGGACTACACCTTCGCCCGCCACGTCGACTGGATGCACTCGCTGGTGACCGGACTGGCCCTCTCGGGCATCACCATGGTGGCGCAGGACTGGGGCGGGCCCATCGGCTTGAGCGTGCTGACCCGCGAACCCGACCGGTTCGCCCGGGTGGTGGCGACCAACACCATCCTGCACACCTGCGATCCCGCACTGGCGGGGAAGCTGACCTGGGCGCACAACGCCGTGGAACCGGACCGGATGCTTTTGCAGGAAACGATGCTGGACTACATCTCGTTCTACCAACGCGCCCCCGACATCACGCCGAGCATGTTCCTCAACGCGGTCGCGGGTCCCCTGGACGCCGATGTGCTCGCCGGATACGACGCGCCCTTCCCCGACCGCACTTACAAGGCCGGTCTGCGACAGTTGACCGCCCTGGTCCCGCTGACGCGCAATGATCCGGGTGCGGCCATCGGCCGGGCGACGATGGCGGCTCTGGCCGGATGGGAAAAGCCCTTCCTGACCGCCTATTCCGACGGCGACCCGCCGACCCGGGGCTGGGAGACGATCTTCGCCCACCATGTACCCGGAGCGGCCGGTCAGGCCCACACCACGATCGCCGGAGCGGGACACTTCGTGCAGGAACAGCAGGGTGAGCAACTGGGCCGCGTCGTCGCGGAGTTCATCGCGGCGTCCTGAATGCCGCCGCCGCTCACAGCGGAGAGGCGCCGCGCAGATGCTCGAAGATCAGCGAGGTCTGGGTGCCGGCCACATCGGCATCGGCGTTGAGGTTGTCGACGACGAAGGACCGCAGATCGTCGGTATCGCGCGCCGCCACATGGATGATGAAGTCGTCGGCGCCGGCCAGGAAGTACACGTCGATCACGTGCGGGCGGCGCCGGATCTGCTGCACGAAAGCTCGGATCCTGGCCCGCGCACCCGCCTGCAGGCTGACCGACACCATGGCCTGCAGTGGCAGACCGATCGCCGTCGGGTCGATGTCGGCGTGAAAGCCGCGGATCACGCCGAGTTCCTGCAACCGGCGCACCCGGCCGTGACAGGTCGACGGCGCGATGCCGACGGTCTCGGCCAGCGCGCTGTTGGCGATCCGCGCGTCGGCGTGTAACACGGTCAGGATGTGCCGGTCGACGTCGTCGAGTTCTCCGGCCCGAAGATCCTTCGATTCCTGCCGCCGCACGGGCACTCTTGGCGCCTTTTGTTCGGCCACTGGTTTAATCTAGCGAATCTTTGTCGCCTCGATTGCCCTTGCACCGGCATTTCTTCACACTTAAGTCTTCCCACACCTCACGCAAGCATCCGCCCGAGTCAAGGAGCCCCAGTGCGCGTCGGCATCCCCACCGAGATCAAGAACAACGAGTACCGCGTCGCCATCACCCCCGCGGGTGTCGCCGAACTGGTCCACCGCGGCCACGACGTGATGGTCCAGGCGGGCGCCGGCGAGGGCTCGGCCCTGCATGACGACGACTTCAAGGCCGCGGGGGCGCAGATCGTGGCCACCGCCGATGAGGTGTGGGCGCAGGCCGACCTGCTGTTGAAGGTCAAGGAGCCGATCGAGCCCGAGTACAGCCGGATGCGCAAGGGCCAGGTGCTGTTTACCTATCTGCACCTGGCGGCGTCGCGGCCGTGCACCGACGCGCTGCTGGCCTCGGGCACCACCTCGATCGCCTACGAGACCGTGCAGACCGCCGATGGCGCACTGCCACTGCTGGCCCCGATGAGCGAGGTGGCCGGCCGGCTGTCGGCCCACGTGGGCGCCTACCACCTGATGCGCACCCAGGGCGGCCGCGGCGTGCTGATGGGCGGTGTCCCCGGTGTGGCCCCGGCGGTGGTCGTCGTGATCGGCGGCGGCATGGCCGGCGACAACGCCGCCGCCGTGGCCTGGGGCATGGGTGCGCACGTCACCGTGTTCGATCTCAACATCAACACCCTGCGCAAGATCGACGCCGAGTACGGCGGTGCGATCGAGACCCGCTACTCCTCGCGGCTTGATCTGGAGAACGCGGTCAAGCAGGCCGACCTGGTGATCGGCGCCGTCCTTGTTCCCGGCGCCAAGGCCCCCAAGCTGGTCACCAATGCCACCGTGGCGCAGATGAAGCCCGGCGCGGTGTTGGTCGACATCGCGATCGACCAGGGTGGCTGCTTCGAGGACTCCAAGCCCACCACCCACGACGACCCGACGTTCAAGGTTCACGACACCGTCTTCTACTGCGTGGCCAACATGCCGGGCGCGGTGCCGCGCACCTCCACCTACGCGCTGACCAACGCGACGATGCCGTATGTGCTCAAGCTGGCGGACAAGGGCTGGCAGGGTGCCTGCCTGGCAGATCCCGCTCTGGCACTGGGACTTTCGACCCATGAGGGGAACCTGCTCAACGAGCATGTGGCCCACGACCTCGGTTTGACCTACACCGACCCGGCAGGTCTGCTGACCTGAGTCTCCCCGCCCGCCAGGGCTGTGACGATCTGCGCGGCGGGCCCCGCCCTGGTCCCTCGCCACGCGGTGCCCGCCCACAGACTGGTGCCGTGCGGGTTCCCGGCGGCCAGCGATGCCGCCCTGATCGGGGCGGTGATCTGGTGCACCTGCGGATAGCCCAGCGGAGCCAGGGCGTCGTAGCCGGCACTGAAGTCATTGGCCAG
>JAIOQK010000342.1 GCA_021413425.1 Mycobacterium sp. | reverse complement strand
GACCGCCTGTGCGTCGAACCAGGTGGTGCGTTCCAGTAGCAGCCGCAGCACGGTGACGGCTTCCAGCCGGGCCAGCGGGGCGCCCAGGCAGAAGTGCAGGCCCTTGCCGAAGGTCATGTGCCCCTTGGTCGCCGGCCGGTCCAGCCGGAACGTGTCGGGGTCGGAGAACTGCGCGGGGTCACGGTTGGCCGCGCCCCACAGCAGCAGAAGCCGCGAGTCGCGGGGCAGCGGCGTCCCGGCGAGCGCGGTATCGACCACGACGTGGCGGTGATGCGCGCGAAACGGCGGCTCGAGGCGAAGCGTCTCTTCGACGAACGGACCGAGCAGCGTCGGGTCGTCACGCAGCCGGCGCTGCAGGTCGGCATCGGCGGCCAGGATGTCCACCGCCGTCCCGAGCAGCGAGGCGGTGGACTCACCGCCGGCGCTGAACAACGAGATCAGGATCATCTGCGCGGTGAATCGTTCCAGTTGCCCGCCCTTGCATGCGGTGGCCAGCACGCCGATCAGGTCGTCGCACGGTTCATCGTTCGCCGCGGCCAGCCGCTCCACGATGTAGCTGTTGAGTTCGCCCAGCGAGGCCATCGAGGCGTTGACCTGTTCCTCGGACAGCAGACCGTCGAGGAGCTGGGTGCTGGCGTAGCCCCAGCGGGCCAACTGGTCGGAGTCGTCATCGGGAACCCCGATCAGACGCGCGACGATCATCATCGGCAGCCGGTTCGCAACGGCGTCCATCCACTCGACGGTTGTCTCCGACGATTCCGGGCCCGACGACGCTGCGCCCCAGAGCTTCTCGAAGGTCTCGATGATCAGCGACTCCAACCCGCGCACCCGTTTCGCGGTGAACTGCCCCACCATCAGCTTGCGGTGAACCGCGTGCGGCGGATCATCGGCGGTGGCCAGGATGTGGGTGGGGCCGCCGAGGCCGTCCATCGGCAGCGGCGCCACACCGCGTTGCGGGCTGTAGGTGATCGGTCCGGTGAGGTTCGACGAGAAGTCCGCCGGGCGGGTCGCCGCCTCGCTGACCGCCGCCCAACTGCTGACCAGATAGAACCCGGAGTCGCCGACGCGGTGGATCCCGCCCTCGGCGCGCAGACGCGCGTACAACGGATAGGGGTTCTGGATGGCGTCATCGCCGAAGAACTCGGCCGGGTCAACGATCGCGCTCACCGGACCCCCAGGACCAGTCCGGGGTCAAACGTCGCCCGCGCGGCGACCGAGGCGGCCGCGGCGGAGACCACCAGCGCGGCGGCGTCCTCGTGCCCCTTCGGGAACACGATCTCGGCACTGTCGGGTCCGTCGCGGTGGGCCATCAGCCAGTCGTAGATCAACCAGTCCAGCGCACACGTCACCGCCATCGGATCGGCGTCGGGCAGTCGTGCCGCCGACACCACCGCCCGCAGGGCGTCCCGGTGCTCGGTACGCGCGGCCTCCTTGTTGGTGCCGGAGGAATCGAAGAACAGCATCGACAGCGTCAGCGGGAACCGTTGTCCGGCCTCGGTGCGCACCACCCAGCGTCCGCCCGCCCACGGTTTGTCCGGGTCGACGTGGACGAACTCCCCGAAGCCGCCGACCACGCCGAGGGAGGGCTCGTCGAGTTCCCCGTCGAACGGCGCCGGCCCGAGCAGTCCGAGGGGCTGGCGCGCGCGGATGGCGAACAGTGCGGCGGTGCCGACGATCTTTCCCGCGCGCAGGTCCGCAGCCATACCGGTCTGCTCCAGCGCGGCGGCGTACTCGAAGCAGAGCCGGTCGAGGGTGCGATGCAACTCCAGCAGGTCCTCGCGCTCGGCCGCGTCGGCCGGTCCGCGGCCGCCGCCGAGGATCTCACCGAACCGCTCGGCGGCGATGATCAGCGAATCATCCAGTGCTTCAAGGTGGGTGGCGATCAGCCGGTCGGCCTCGTCCTCGTCGGGATCGGCCACCAGCGCCTGCAAAGTGGTGGGCCGACCATCGGGGGTGGCCCAGTAAAAGCCGATCTGCTCATCGGTCTGCACGATGCGCGGCCTCACGTGCTGGACTTTCTCACCGGGTCCGCCGCCAGATCACCACGCGGTTGTTACCCGAGTCGGCCACCGCGAGCCGGTCGCCGCGCAGCGACAGCCCGTACGGCCAGCACAGGGTGTCGTGCTGCACCGAGGTCCACCGGTTCTCGCCGTTGGATGCGAAATCGGGTTGTGCCAGTACATGGTCGGCGCCGCGGCCGATGGGTCCCTCAGGCACACCGTCCCAGAGCAGGACGCGGTTGTTGGCGGTGTCGGCCATCGCCAACCGCTGCCCGTCGAGGGAGATCGCATACGGGAACCGGAACCGATCTCCGGTGTGCGGGCCGTAGGGCCATTCCTCGGAGCCGGCGAAGTCCGGTTGGCCGATGACGAGGTCGGCGTCGCGGTCGGCGTCGGGGTGGGGCGACCAGCCCAGCACCCGATGATCGCCGGCGTCGGCGATCAGCAGCAGGTCCTCGTTCCCGGCGATGTCATGCGCCCACCGGAAGCTTGCCGGGCCGGCGTCGCCGCCGCGGTTCTCCGAGTTCGCCGACCCGTCCGGCTGACCCAGGATGACGTCGGCGGGTTGATTCGCGTCGGGAATCCCGTTGCGCCAGCCGAGAACCCGGCGGTTTCCGGTGTCGGCGACCCAGAACGACGAACCGACAACGGCGATGCCGAACGGCCAGTACATGCTCGACGCAGAGCACCCGCCACCGCGGTTGGGTTCGACCGAAACGGCGTCGGGCTGGCCGATGACGATGTCGGGTGCGGTGTCGCTGGTCTGCGGCACGGTGTTCCACACCAGGATGCGGTGGTGCCAGGCGTCGGCGACGACCAGCCGGCCGTCGTGGATGAGCACACCGGTCGGCAGGTGCATCCCGCGCTCGGGTCCGCGCCCGCCCGCGGCCGGGCCCTCGGTCTCGCCGTCGGGCTGGCCGAGCACCACGTCGGCGGGTTGCTCGTCGCCGCTGGGAATGCCATGCCAGATCAGCACCCGGTGATTACCGGAGTCGGCCACCACGACGTGGTCGGAGCCCCCCGCAGTGCTCAAGTACACCCCGCGCGGTGAGTACATCCACGCCATCGACGGACTTGCGGCCGGCAGCGCCAGTCCACCGGGCGCGGGCGCGCCCAGCCACACCTCCGGTCGCCAGCCGTCGCGAAGGTCGATCTCGGGAACCACGTCGGGCCGGGTGCCGACGCCGCTGATGTTGTGCCGGACGGTGTATCGGCTCATGGTCTTACTGCGCGGGGGGTCACTGCGCCACACGCACCCAGACGTCGCCGTCGTCGATCCGCAACGGCAGTTGCTCGAGTTGGGCGCCCGGCGCGCTGAGGCACTCCCCCGAGCTTGCGTCGAAACAGAAGCCGTGCCACGGACAGGTCAGCGTCCCGTTGCTCAGATCGAGCATCGCGTCGGTCAGCGGCAGCCCCTCATGCGCGCATTCGTTGCGGTAGGCCGAGAGTCGCTGGCCCACATTGACGATGAGCACATCGGCCGGCTGGCCACCCCCACCCGTCAGTGACACCGCGGTGAGGTCATCGACGGCGATGCCGGCGGCGGGACCCACCTTCGCCCACCCCTCACTCTCCGGATCCCTGCCGATTCGCAGCGAATCCAGCGGGATCAGCGTGGGGCTGGGTTGGTCGGCCACCACCTCTACGGCGGTGATGGCCGGGACCTCGGCCACCAACGACTCCTCGACCAGGTTGCGCAGCGTCACCGAGGACATCGAACATCCGTTGCACGCGCCCTCGAGCCGGACGAAGGCCGTCCCGTCCTCCACCCGCACCAGCGACACGTCGCCGCCGTGGCTGTGCAGTTGCGGACGCACCGACTCGAGCACCTGGTTGGCGTGCGTCACCGGATCCGGACGCACGATCCCGTGCAGCGACAGCAGCAGGTGGACGGCTGGGTCGGCGGCGAGTTCGAACAGGGCCTCGCGGGTGGCGTCCTCGGCACGCAACCGGCGCACGATCCTCACCAGTCCGGCTTTGTGGATGGCCTCGACGGCGCCCTGTAACTCCTCGGCGACCTTGCGCGCCGCCGGTTCGAGATCCTCGAGTGCGTTCACCGCATCATCGACCCGTGTGGCCAGATCATCGAATGTCGGTTCGTTCATATCGCCGTCCTTGCCCATCACTGTCCGTCCGACTCGGTCCGGTCGAGCGCCTGCTGGCGGGAGATCTCGTCGAGCACACCGCGCACCGTGCGCACCGAGTCGTGATCGCCGAGTTCCTCGAACAAAAAGCGCGCCTCGTACAGCTTTGCCTTGGCCTGATCGAAGTCGGCGAGATGGGCCAGCACATTGCCCTGGTTGGCCAGAACCCGTGCGCGGCCCAGCGGATCGGTATCCCGGTCGCGGGCGGCCAGCACCGCCTCGTAGAGGTTGACCGCCTCGACCAGGTTGTCGGCCTGATGGCTCGACGGCGTGTAGACCAGCGAGTTGGCCAGGTTCAACTGCACGCTGGCCCACTCCTCCGGATAGTCCTCGGGCGTGTAGACCTTCAGCGCCGAGCGCAGCGACTGCGCGGCCACACCCAGGCGCAGCTGGCCGGACGCCTCGGTCATCGGCATGGTCAGATAGGCCGCCGCGAGATTGGCGTGCGCCGAGGCCCACAGCAGCGGAGCCTCCTCCCGCCACACCAGCTGCAGCGCCGAATGATAATGCGGCACAGCGCGATTCAGCAGATCCGGGCGGTCCACCGCCTGTTCGTGCAGCAGCCCCGCCAATGCCAGGTGAAGCTCTGCGCGGGCCAGTCGCAGATCCTCGGCGTCATCGAGGGCACCCAACGCGCCCTCGAATCGGGTGACCGCGTCGGATCCGTCGCAGATCGAGGCCGCCGCGCCCAACAGCACACCGCGCAACGGCTCGGACACGCCGGCGGCCTGCTCGGCGGCCCGGTCCAAACATGCCACCGCCGCCGCGGCGTCACCGTCCTGCAGCGCACCGCTGGCCTGCACCGACAGCACGGTCGCCGCCAGTTCGCCGGTCGCGTCGCCGAGTTCGGGCGCGGTATCGCTGCGACCGAGGGCGAACAGCACCACATCGACCAGACAGGCGAATTCGCCCAGGCCCGAACGCAACTCGGCCGGATCGGAGCCGTCAGGGTCCATGACGAAGCGGTTGTACCGGGTGATCGGGTCATCGCCGTGCAGCGCGGCCAGCGCGCCGTCGCGATCGCCGGCCAGTGCCAACTCGTGAGCCCGCAGCGAGTCCGGCCAGTCGGGCAGCCGGCCAGACAGCAGCGCCAGCCGCGCCTCCTCGGTATCCGGTGACGCCGGGATCAACAGATACCCCAGTGGCAGCGGAAAGGCCCCCAGCGGCTGGGGACGGACCGCCAGCACCGCGGGATCCAGAACGTCGGTCACAGCTCTCCTCGTGTCGTTATCAATGACGAATCGCGGCGCATCATC
>JAIOQK010000341.1 GCA_021413425.1 Mycobacterium sp. | reverse complement strand
GGGCAGCATTCGGTCACTCGGCCGGGCCGCAGTCCTGGAAGCAGTTCCTGCACCCGCCGCGGCAACTGGTCTGGTCTTGCGACGCCCCGCCCGCTGCTGAGGACACCCGGCCGTATGCCTTCCTCGGGGTGCGGGGCTGCGACCTCGCCGCGATCGCGGTGCTCGACCGGGTGCTGGCCGGCGGAGCGTATCCGGACGCCGGCTACACCGCCCGTTGCGACGGGGTTTTCATCGTCGGCGTCAACTGCACCGAACCGGGTGGGCTGTGCTTCTGCGCGTCGATGGGTACCGGCCCGGCCTGCGGCAAGGCCGGGGCCGACGGCCCGGCTCCATCGCCGGGCTCGATAAACGGCCCGGCTCCATCGCCGGGCTACGACCTCGCGCTGACTGAGCGCGCAGACGGCGATTCCGTCAGCTATCTCGTCGAAGTCGGTAGCCCGGCGGGAGCCGATGTGTTCGACGCGCTGGCGCACCGGCCGGCGCAGCCGCAGGAGTGTGAGGCGGCGGCGGCCGAAATCGCCTCGGCGGCAAACAAAATGGGTCGGCAGATGCCCGCAGGTGACCTGCGCCAGTTGCTCATCGACTCCCGCGAGTCTCCGCACTGGCAGGACGTGGCCAGCCGATGCCTCACCTGCGGCAACTGCACGATGGTGTGCCCGACATGCTTTTGCACCTCCACCTCCGAGGTCACCGACCTCACCGGCGAGCACGCCGAGCGCTGGATGGCCTGGTCGGCGTGTTTCGAACTCGACTTCACCTTCGTGCACGAGGGTCCGGTCCGTCACTCAGGACCGTCGCGCTACCGGCACTGGCTGACCCACAAGCTCAGCTCCTGGCACGACCAGTTCGGCAGTTCCGGCTGTGTGGGCTGCGGCCGCTGCATCGCGTGGTGCCCGACCGGCATTGACATCACCGAGGAGATGGCGGTATTCGAACGGGAGCGTGGCGATGACTGAGGTGGCGGTGCGTCCGTCGGTCAATGCGATGGCGCCGGTGGCCTATCGGGTCCGATCCCGGGTGGTCGAGAACGCCGATTCGGTGACGCTGTGCCTGGATCCGGCGGATGTCGTGCTGCCCTCACCCGCGCCGGGGGAGTTCATGATGCTGCACGCCTTCGGAATCGGGGAGATCGCGATCTCGGTCAGCGGCGACCCCTCGGTCACCGACGGCAGCATCACCCACACCATCCGTTCGGTGGGGGCGGTCAGCGCCGCACTGTGCGGCGCCGAACCCGGGTCCACGATCGGGGTGCGCGGACCGTTCGGCACCGCATGGGGCCTGGAGCAGGCCGCCGGACGGGACATGGTGATCGTCGCCGGCGGTGTCGGTCTGGCGCCGCTGCGGCCGATCGTGCTCGGGGTGCTCGCCGAGCGCGAACGGTATGGGCGGGTGGTGCTGATCGCCGGAGCCCGCAACACCCGTGACTTCCTCTACGCCGGTGAACTGGCCGCCTGGCAGGACGACCCGCGCCTGGAGGTGCACCTCACCGTCGACGTGCCCATCCAGGGCTGGCCCGGCGAGATCGGATTCGTCACCGCGCCGCTGCTCGGCCTGTCGCTGCAGCCTGATCGGACCACCGCGTTCGTCTGCGGCCCGGAAGCCATGATGGCCTCGTGCGCCGGTGTGCTGACGGCCAAAGGGCTTGCGCCGGCGGATGTCCGGGTCTCCCTGGAGCGCAACATGCAGTGCGGTGTCGGGTGGTGCGGGCACTGCCAGCTCGGCCCGCTTCTGCTGTGCCGCGACGGCCCGGTCGTGGGCTACGACGTGGCGCGGCCGCTGCTGGAAGTCGCGGAACTCTGATGGCCGGCAACGTCCCGACGCTGGCGGTGTGGAAGTTCGCCTCCTGTGACGGCTGCCAACTCACGCTGCTCGACTGCGAGGATGAGCTGCTGACGCTGGCCGAGCAGGTGCAGATCGCCGCCTTCGCGGAGGCATCCAGCGCGGTGATGGGCGGTCCGTACGACGTCTCGCTGGTGGAGGGCTCGATCACCACGGCCGCCGACGAGCGGCGAATTCGCGAGATCCGCGAACAATCCGGAGTCCTGGTGACCATCGGCGCCTGCGCGACCGCGGGCGGCATCCAGGCGTTGCGCAACTTCGCCGACGTCACCGAGTTCGCCTCGGTGGTCTACGCCCGGCCGGACTACATCGCGACCCTGGCCACCTCCACCCCGGCTTCGGAGCACGTGAAAGTCGACTACGAACTGCGGGGCTGCCCGATCGACCGCGGTCAGTTGCTCGAGACCCTGGCTGCGTTGCTGGTCGGGCGCAAGCCGAGACTGCCGGCGGCGACGGTGTGCACCGAATGCAAACGCGCCGGCGTCACCTGCGTGACGGTCGCCGAGGGCCTCGCCTGTCTCGGCCCGGTCACCCACGCGGGGTGCGGGGCGCTGTGCCCGCGCCATCACCGCGGGTGCTACGGCTGCTTCGGACCGACGGCGACCCCGAACATGGGCGCGATGATCCCACTGCTGCGCAGTGACGGTATGTCGTCCGGCGATGTCGATCGGGTGTTCGGCACCTTCAACGTCACCCAGTTCCACGATGCGCGTGAGGCTGACGCCGGTGCGCGTGAGGCTGACGCCGGTGCCCGTGAGGCTGACGCCGGTGGGTGACGCGACGCGCACCATCCGTGTGGCCGCCCTCACCCGTGTCGAGGGGGAGGGTGCCCTGCACGTCGACGTGCGCGACGGCAAGCCGGAGCGGGTCGAACTCAACATCTACGAGCCGCCCAGGTTCTTCGAGGCCTTCCTGCGCGGCCGTGCCTACACCGAACCGCCCGATATCACCGCACGCATCTGCGGAATCTGCCCGGTGGCCTACCAGATCAGCGCCTGTAACGCGATCGAGGACGCCTGCGGGGTGACCCTCGATCCGCAACTGCTGGCGCTGCGCCGCCTGCTGTACTGCGGCGAGTGGATCCACAGCCACGCGCTGCACATCTATCTTCTGCACGCCCCGGATTTCCTCGGCGCCCCGGATGTCATCACCGTGGCGCGTGATCACCGCGAGGCTGTCGAATGCGGTCTGGCGCTGAAGAAGGCCGGCAACCGGCTGATGGAGCTGATCGGCGGCCGTTCGATTCACCCGATCAACGTCCGCCTCGGCGGGTTCTACTCGGTACCGAGCCGCTCGGACATGGCGGCGATGGCGCAGCAGTTGCGCCGTGCCCTCGACGACGCGCTGGCGACCGTGCGCTGGGTGGCAGGCTTCGACTTCCCCGATCTGAGTGTCGACCACGAATTGCTGGCGCTGACCGGCGACCGTTACCCGCTGGAGAACGGCACCATCATCCGCAGCGCCGGGTCGGCATTCCCCGTCGCAGAATTCAGCGACCACGTCCGAGAGACGCACGTCCCGCACTCGACCGCGCTGCACGCCACACTCGACGGTGTCCGCCACCTCACCGGGCCACTGGCGCGCTATTCGCTCAACTACGACAAGCTATCCCCGCTCGCCCGGCAGGCCGCCGCCGACGCCGGTCTCGGTCGCGAGTGCCGAAACCCGTTCCGCAGCATCGTGGTCCGCGCGGTCGAGGTGGTCTACGCGGTGGAGGAAGCGTTGCGGATCGTCGAGTCCTACGAGCCGCCGGCCCGGCCGTTCGTCGATGTCGAACCCCGGACCGGTATCGGACACGGCGTCAGCGAGGCGCCGCGGGGGCTGCTTTATCACCGCTACCAGATCGACGCTGAGGGACTGATCGCCGCGGCGGAGATCGTCCCGCCCACCGCGCAGAATCAGGCTGCGATTGAAGACGATCTGACCCGGGTGGTCGTGGCGGGGGAGTCGCTCGACGACGCCGCG
>JAIOQK010000330.1 GCA_021413425.1 Mycobacterium sp. | reverse complement strand
CGCCCACCGGCATCGAGACCGACAGGCCCGAGTCCAGGTACCACTCGAACGCCTGGGTGTTGATGTCCCAGCCGTTGAAGTCGTCCTGGGCGCGCAGGCCGTCGAGCAGCCAGACGTTCGGGGAGTTCTCCCCGCCGCTCTGGAACTGGACGCGGATCGTCTTGTTCATGCTCGGTGACGGCACATCGAGGTACTCGACCGGCAGGCCGGGGCGCGAGAACGCGCTCGCCGGGGCGGTTTCGCCGACGATGCCGATCAGGCCCGGCAGTGCCGCGGCAGCGACAGCCGCCACCGTGAATCGGCGCGACCAGCCACGCACCTTCTCGAACACAGGCTTCACCAAGCCACCCCAGCTTTCTCTTACGGATGCTTTATGCGGAATGCAGAGATGAGTAAAACACGGCCTCCGGAGCCAGCGAAATCAAACTCGTTACCGAGCCGTGATGCGATTGGACAAAACCCCTTGTCAGAGCGGTGAACCAAAAGTAATGTCACTTTCAGTTTTTTCGCCGCCAAGCCCTGGAGATCCCATGGAATCATTCGTTCACCTGCGCAAAGGCACCACCCCGCGGCGGTTACACGCCGATCTCGACGGTCTCAAGGATGACGAGTTGGGCCGCGGCGGGTTCACCGGCCGCACCGCCAGCATGTACCGGCGACACGATCCCACCCAGTTCCGGGCGGTGGGCCCGTTGCGGCCGGTCGACGTGCTGGCCGATCAGCTCAAACCCGGCGACGCCACCGACCCGGCGGGCGCACCGATGCTGCTGTTCTCCAACCCCGACTGTCGTATCTCGTTGAGTCGCCGAGCCGAGCCCATGCCCTTCCACATCCGATACATCGACGGCGATCTGTTGTGCTTCGTACACCAGGGGTCCGGCCGCCTGGAGACCGAATTCGGCTCGCTGGATTACCGCACCGGCGACTGGATCTACATTCCCAAGGCGTGCACCTGGCGTCAGCTGCCACACGGTGGGCAGGAGCGAAGCGACTCGGGGAATGGCACCAGCGAGAGCAGCTGGCTGATGATCGAGGCCACTGACGAGTTCCGCACTCCCCCACCCGGCCCACTCGGCCGGCACTGGCCCTTCGACCCGTCGCTGGCCACCGTTCCCGACCCGGAACCCATTGAGGACGACGACCGCACCTCCTACGAGGTGCGATTGATGCACCGGCCCGTCAACGAGGTTGCGACCACTTCGCTGTTCTACGAGCACAACCCGCTCGACGTCGAGGGTTGGCAGGGCGACAACTTCCCCTTCACCTTCAACATCGAGGACTACAACGGGGCGACAACTTCCCCTTCACCTTCAACATCGAGGACTACAACGTCGTGACGTCCGACAGCGTGCACCTGCCGCCGATGGTGCACCTGTTCATGGAGGCGACCGGGGTGTACGTCTGCAACTTCCTGCCCAAGCCCGCCGAGGGCGTACCGGGTACCGAGCGCACGCCCTGGTATCACCGCAACGTCGACTTCGACGAGATCGCGTTCTTCCACGGCGGCTCGCTGTACGGCATCCCGATGCCGCCGGGACTCATCAGCCACGCCCCGCAAGGCGTGCATCACGGCGCCCCCGAGAAAGCTCGAGAACGGGCTCGTCGCAAATTCGACGACTACACCTCGGTGGACTGGAAGGTGATCGCCGTCGACACCCGCCGGCGCCTGGTTCCGTCGGCAGAGGTATTGGCCGCGGATCTGGGCCAGCACTCGTGAGATACCAGCGCACCCCGTATCTCG
>JAIOQK010000329.1 GCA_021413425.1 Mycobacterium sp. | reverse complement strand
AAACCGTCGTGAGGTCACGACAGAGATTCAACCAGCGTTTCGAATCGGGCGAATCGGCGCATCGCCTGACAGGATCGGTAGCCGACGGACCCCACTTGGAGGATTCATGAACCGCGCCACCACCATCACCATCGGGCTCACCGGCCTGACCGTCGTCAGCCTGTCGGCATGCGCCGATAACGGTGCCAAAGAGGACGCCACGCCCGCAGCGAGCGCGACGGTCACCGTGACCTCCACCACAACGACAACGGCACCGACAACCACGGCCACAGCGCCGCCGAACACCATGACCAGCAGCCCGATGGTGGGCGGCATGACCGAGTGCACCAGGGACGCCCTGGCGCAACCGGCCACCCAGGCAGCCGAGGCTCTCGGAGCCGGCAATCTCTACACCGTCGACGAGTTGAGCTGCGCCGATGGTTGGGCGGTAACCAGCGGTCTGCTGGCCAGCAAGGACAACCCGCAGATGGGCGCGCCGACATCCTTCATCTTCGAGCAGGAGGGGCAGTTCTGGATCCCGAAGGACAAGAGCGCGGTCTGCGGGACCAATCCGACCACCACGACCCCACCTGCCGATGCCGTGATTCCGGCGGCTCTGTTCCTCGCCGGGTGCGCCGCCGGCTAAGCCGTTCTCGGCATTTCGCCTGGTAGACTCAGTAAAGAAATATCCGACTCAATCATTGCCGCGGGTGCCGTCCCCCTGCTGCCTCAAGCAGGGACAAGGTGCGATGCCGCGAGAGTTCACCGACCTCGAGCTGCTCACGGAGCTCGAGCCGGTTGCCGCCGACAACGTCAACCGTCATTTCGCGGCGACGGTCGACTGGCACCCGCACGACTACGTGCCCTGGGACCGTGGCCGCAATTTCGCTGCGATGGGCGGAGACGACTGGTCGCCGGAACAGTCCCAGCTCAGCGAGGTCGCCAAGGCCGCGATGATCACCAACCTGCTGACCGAGGACAACCTGCCCTCCTACCACCGTCAGGCTGCGGTGCACTTCTCCCTCGACGACGCCTGGGGCACCTGGGTGGGCCGGTGGACAGCGGAGGAGAGCCGCCACAGCATCGTCCTGCGTGACTACCTGGTCATCACCCGGGGAGTCGATCCGGTCGCCCTCGAACAGGCCCGGATGGCGCACATGACCAACGGGTTCCAGCCCACCGCCGAAGAAGAGGAACGGCACAAGACCGACTTCCTGCTGTCGATCGCCTACGTCTCGTTCCAGGAACTCGCCACCCGGGTGAGCCACCGCAACACCGGTAAGGCGTGTGGGGAGCCGATCGCCGACCGCATGCTTGCGCGCATCGCCGCCGACGAGAACCTGCACATGATCTTCTACCGCAACATGTGCGGTGCGGCCCTGGACCTCGCACCGGACCAGGCGATGGAAGCCATCGCCTCCATCGTCGAGAACTTCCGGATGCCCGGGCAGGGCATGCCCAACTTCCGGCGCAACGGCGTGCTGATGGCCAAGCACGGCATCTACGATCCGCGCCAGCACCTCGAAGAGGTACTGACACCCACGCTGCGCAAGTGGCGCATCTTCGAACGCGAGGACCTCAGCGCGGCCGGCGAGCAACGGCGCGAACACCTCGCCGACTATCTCGTCACCCTGGAGAGCCAGGTGCTCAAATTCGAAGAACAGCGCGACCGGATGCTGGATCGCGAAGCCAAGAAGCGGGAACTGCGGGCATCCTGAACCGGCGGGTAGCCGATAGAATCCCGCAGTGACTGACGACCGGTACGCGAGCGCCCACGAACTCGGCATCATGGAGGGCTTCCCTCCGCCGCCGGACAAGCGGGTCGATCGCTCCAACGCGTTGATGATGGGCCCCTACAACCGGTGGGCGTACCTGCACATGCGGACGGTCTTCCCGTCGGCGCCGATCCGGACCAGTGCCACCCCGCGGCCCATCCCCCTCGAGGCCGACCCGTCCATCGGCGCACTGAGCGTCTTCAGGGCCGACGGCACCACGACCGATTTCGCGACGTTCCTGCGCGAGACCTATACCGACGCGCTGCTCGTCGCGACACCGGATCGCCTCGTCTACGAGCACTATGCCAATGGCATGCACGCCACCCAGCCGCACCAGATGATGTCGGTGACGAAATCATTCGCCGGTCTTTTCGCGCTCATCGCCGCCGCCGATGGCCTGCTCGACGAGGCCGCGCCGGTGGTCACCATCGTCCCCGAGTTGGCCGAGGCATCGGCGTTCGCCGATGCGACCATCGGTCAGGTGCTCGACATGGTGAACTCGATGGACTTCAGCGAGGACTACGCCGACCCCACCTCGGGTATCGCCGGCTATGGACAGGCGCTGGGATGGCTGGAGACACCGCCCGGGCAGACCGTCGGTGGACTGTACGACTTCCTGGTCACCCTCGCCAAGAATCCGGCCTATGAGCACGGCGAGATCTTCTGCTACCAGACTCCGAAGACCGACGTCGTCAACTGGATCACCAACCGGGCCACCGGCAAGTCCTTCCAGGATCAGATGTCGGAGGCGCTCTGGACAAAGCTCGGCACCGAGGCCGAGACGTACGTCCTACTCGATCGCTGCGGCACGCTTGTCGCCGGCGGTGGCCTCAACGCCGCACCGATCGACCTCACCCGCTTCGCGATGATGATGCTGGGTGGCGGTGTGGTGGACGGTCAGCGCATCGTCGCGGCCGACATCATCGACACACTTGAGCGAGGCGGCAGCCGGGAGGCGTTCTCCCGCGGGCCTGAAGCCGTCGGAGCATGGGCCGGCGGCGACTGGAGTTACCGCGCCCAGTGGTGGATCCGCCACACCCCGGGCCATGAGGCCATCAGCGCCATCGGCGTGCACGGACAATGGATCTACATCGACCGCCGACGCAACATCGCGATCATCAAACAGTCCTCGCAGCCGGTGTCCTCAGATCCGGCCACCGACGCATTCGTGCTCAACGCCTTCGATGCGGTGATCGAGCACCTTAGGGACTGAGGCGTCAGGACATCGGGTCGTCGTCGGCTCCGCCACACCGTGCCCGCAGGTCTGCCAGGGGCTGACGGATCGCCTGGATTTCGGCTTTTGTCTGCGGGTTGGCGTTCAGGTAATCCTGAACCTGGGACCGGACCTGATCGCGCGGCTGGCCCTTGAGTCCGGTGACGAATACGTTCACGTCCGGGTGGGTGAACAGGTAGGCCGACGTCGCCGCCGACACACCGGCCGCCACGCCGGCCATATCGGCTGCGGTGCAGTTGGGCGGATCCTCGGCCAGCGCCGCCGGTGCGGCGGCGAGCATCGCGCTGGCGACTGCTGCCGCACTGAGTGCCAAACGAACTGTCAACGACATCTCGGACTCCTTTTCAGGTGAGGGGAGGGGGCGGGTGACTTGGCTAGCGGGGTTGCGGCCGGTTACCGCCGCCGCCGCCGCCGAAGCCGAAGTTGGGCAGATCGAAGATCAAGCCCGGGTCGTAGGAGTCGTAGTAATCGCACCCCGGCGTGCCCACGCACGGATACGGATCGAAGGTGGGAAGAGCCGTCGGGGCGCCCGAGCTTCCGCGAACGGTGCCGCCACTGGAGCACAGCGTGCTTCCGCCGGTCGAGTTGCAGTCGGCGGACGCGGTCGGTGCGAGGACGATGCCCGCAACAGTTACCGCCACCGCCAGGATCAGGTGACGCCTTCTTAGCTGCACGGCTGCCCTCTTTTCAGATCTGGCGAACTCCAGCTAAGCACACACCCCGGTTCCCTACCGCGGCGCGGGCTGCTGCTGGGTGATGCAGTGGATGCCGCCGCCCCGAGCGAACAACGGGCGGGCATCGACGGTGACCACCCGTCGCCCGGGATACTGCTCGGCGAGGATAGCCACCGCGTCGTCATCGTGGGGGTCGCCGAATCCGCAGGCGATGACACCGCCGTTGACCACCAGATGGTTGATGTAGCTGTAGTCGACGAAGCCCTCGTCATCGGTCAGCGTCGCCGGAGCGGGCATCTCGGTGATCTCCCATGACCGGCCGGCGGCGTCGTGGCTGCCCTCCACTGCGGCCCGGATCTCCTGGCACACCAGGTAATCGGGATGGGATGCATCGCGCTGGGTGTGCATTAGGAGCCGGCCGGGTGAGGTGATCGCGGCCACGATGTCGACGTGACCGCGGGTTCCGAACCGCTGGAAGTCCCGCGTCAGCCCGCGCGGCAGCCACACTGCATGGGTGGCGCCGATGGTGCGGGCCAACTCGGCTTCGACGTCGGATCGGCTCAGACCGGGATTGCGGCCGGGGTCGAGTTGCACGGTGTCGGTGACGAGCACGGTGCCCTGGCCGTCGACGTGGATGCCGCCGCCTTCATTGACCATCGGCGAACTGATCACCGGTGCCCCGGCGGCGTCGGCGACCACGCGGCCGATGCGCGCGTCGAGATCCCACTGCGCCCAGCCCTGAGCTCCCCAGCCGTTGAACACCCAGTCCACCGCTGCGACCGACCCGTCGGCGGCGTGCACGAAGGTCGGACCGATATCGCGCATCCAGGCGTCGTTGATCGGCGCCTCGATGACGTCGATGCCAGCCGACAGGTAGCGGCCGGCGATCGCGCGTTCGGCCGGGTGCACGACCATGGTGACGGGCTCGAATTCGGCGACGGCGTGGGCCACCGCGGCCCAGGTGGAGCGCGCCTCGTGCTGTTCCTCCGCGGTGTCGCCGAGGGAATATCCCGCGCAGGGAAAAGCCATCCACACCAGATCCTGCGGCGCGGATTCGGCCGGCATCAGGTAACCGCCGGTAGCGTCCATGGCCGCGATCATAGGGGCGGTGTCCGCGGCGGAGGGCTGCGTCGGGCGCCGGTCGCCTCGAATGCGGCAGCGAATCTCAGCAGCGCGGCGTCGTCATAGGCGCGGCCGGCGAACGTGAGCCCGACGGGCATCCCGATATCGGCCATCACACCCATCGGGACCGTGACCGTCGGGATCCCGAGGTGGCGTGGCACCAGGTTGCCGTTGGCCACCCACACGCCATTGCGCCAACCGAGGTCGGCCGATGCGCGGTTGACGTCCATATCGGCGGGGCCGACATCGGCGACGGTCGGGAAGATCACCGCATCCAGGCCGCGCCGGTGCATCCACTCCTCGAGATCGACGCGGCGGGTTCGTTCCAGCCCGCGCAGTCCCTGCTCGAGGTGGGGGATGTCGAGGAACGAACCGATGGGGTGCTCCCGGATGAACGCCGGGTAGGCGTTGATGTCGTCGCTGGCCTCACCGAATCCCTGTACCCGGTCGGGCAGTGCGCCGGGGTCGTTGATCCAGATCCGGCTGCCGTCCACCGCGGCCAGATCCGGAATGGCCGGATCGCCGTTGGCGCGCAGGAAGTCGTCCCAGGCCCACGCCGAGAGATCGAGGACCTCGCGCTCGAGGAACTCCGGGCTGACGAGGCCGCGCGTCTTGATCGACGGCACACCTGCTCGGTCGCGCTCGTAGTTGGAGACCACCGGGAAGTCCACCAGAACCACGTCGGCGCCCGCGGCGGTCAGGGCGGATCCCGCGGCCGCGAACAGGTCGATGACGG
>JAIOQK010000319.1 GCA_021413425.1 Mycobacterium sp. | reverse complement strand
TGGGAGCAGCAGGGCACCGGAGCGGTCGCCCACATCCGGTTGGCCGGCGAGGCACACCCGCGCGCCATGCGGCTGGCAGTCCCGGGCCGGCATATGGCGCTCAACGCCCTCGGTGCCGTTCTCGGCGCGGCCGACGCCGGCGCCCCGGTCGAGGACGTACTTGACGGACTGGCCGGTTTCGAGGGCGTTCGCCGGCGGTTCGAGCTGGTGGGTATGGCCAACGGTGTGCGCGTCTTCGACGACTATGCCCACCACCCCACCGAGGTGCGGGCCGCACTCACCGCGTTGCGGACCGTCGTGCAGCAAGACGCCACCGGCCATCCGACTGTCACCGGAGCGCGCTGCATTGTCGTCTTCCAGCCCCACTTATACTCGCGCACACAGACTTTCGCGCGCGAATTCGGTGAGGCACTGGGCAACGCCGATGAGGTTTTCGTCCTTGATGTCTACGCCGCACGGGAACAGCCACTGCCCGGAGTCAGCGGCGCCAGCGTCGCCGAACACGTCCATGTGCCGGTGCACTACGTGCCCGATTTCTCCGCGGTCGCCGACTTGGTCGCCGGCGTCGTCAAGCCGGGCGACGTCGTGGTGACGATGGGAGCCGGCGACGTCACGATGCTGGGCCCGGAGATCATCGCAGTGCTGGACGGGCGCGTCGAGGACCGCTGGAGGAATCAGTGACCGGCGACCCGAACGCCCCCGAGTTCGAACCGGTGATCAAACGCGATCCGGATCTCCGCGAGCCTGAGCAGCCTGATCCGGTCGAGCCGGACGCCGGCGATGCTCGTGATGGCACCGGCGACGACGACACCGCCGACGACGACACCGCCGTCGAGAGCACGGCCGAGGAGAGCACGGCCGAGGGGAGCACTACCGAGGAGGCCGACGACCCCGAGGGCCCGCGCCGGCGTGCGCGGCGGGAACGCGCCGAGCGCCGCGAGGCCCAGCGGCGCGCTACGGCCATCGAGTCCGCCCGCCGGGAAGCCAAGCGCAAGGCCCTCGGCGAGGTGATCGAGGCGCCCAAGCGGTTGGGTGATCGCACCGTCAAAGGCCTGCGCATGCTGATCTGGCTCATCGTGCTCGGTGTGGCCAGCGTGGGGTTGGGTCTTGTCCTTTACTTCACGCCGGTGATGTCGGCCCGCTCGGTGGTGGTTGTCGGTACCGGAGCCGTCAGCCGCGAGGAGGTGGTGGACGTTGCGAAGGTCGCCCCGGGCACCCCGCTGCTGCAGATCGACACCGATGCGGTGGCCGATCGGGTGGCCGGCATCCGCCGCGTGGCCAGTGCCCGGGTGCAGCGCGAGTACCCGTCGACCCTGCGGATCACCATCCTCGAACGGGTGCCCATCGTGGTGAAGGATTTCGGCGACGGCCCGCACCTGTTCGACCGCGACGGAGTCGACTTCGCGACCGCGCCGCCACCGCCCGGTCTGGCATACATCGATGTCGACAACCCGGGGCCGACCGATCCGACGACCCGGGCCGCACTGGAGGTGATGACGGCGCTTCGCCCCGAAGTGGCGGCCCAGGTGAGCCGCATCGCCGCACCCTCGGTCGCCTCGATCACGCTGACCCTGACAGACGGCCGCACGGTGGTGTGGGGGACCACCGAGCGCACCGGGGAGAAGGCCGAGAAACTGGCCGCCCTGCTCACCCAGCCCGGCCGGGTGTACGACGTGTCGAGTCCTGATCTGCCGACGGTCAAATAACGCGAAATTCACCGGCGACACGCGGGCGCGCCTCCCACATCCGTCGCGCAGCAGTCCTACCGTTCTGTTTGCGCGGCACAACTTGACATAACTCTAAGCCT
>JAIOQK010000053.1 GCA_021413425.1 Mycobacterium sp. | reverse complement strand
CGAGATTCCGTCGCGGGCATACGTGTCGGCGTTCGGCTTCAAGGGGCCCGATCAGCAGAAGCCCGCCGGGGTGCTGTCCGGCGGCGAACGCAACCGGCTCAACCTCGCGCTGACGCTCAAAGAGGGCGGCAACCTGCTGCTGCTCGACGAGCCCACCAACGACCTGGACGTCGAGACCCTCGGTTCGCTGGAGAACGCCCTGGAGAAGTTCCCCGGCTGCGCGGTGGTGATCTCCCACGACCGCTGGTTCCTGGACCGCACCTGCACCCACATCCTGGCCTGGGAGGGCGACTCCTCCAACGACGCCAAGTGGTTCTGGTTCGAGGGCAACTTCGGCGCCTACGAGGAGAACAAGATCGCGCGGCTCGGAGCCGACGCGGCGCGTCCGCACCGAGTGACCCACCGGCGACTCACCCGCGACTAATGTCGACCGGGTGCCAGAGTCGGCGGTGATGGCCGCGCACCAACGATTGGCCCACCGCCGTCGCCCGGGTGAGACGCTCGTGGCGGTGTACCCCGACGGTGACCCCGACGAGGGGCCGGCCCTGCAGATCGTCACCGACGAGGCCACCACGCTGCTGGACTCCGTCACCGTGCTGCTACACCGGCTCGGCCTCGGCTTCTCCTCGCTGACGCACCCCGTGCTGGCGGTGCGACGCGACGCCGACGGCGTGCTGCTCGAGGCGATCGGCGCCGATGGTCCGCCGGCACCGGGAACGGCGGCAGAATCCTGGATCCACGTCGCGCTGGTGCCGCCGGTCAATCGGCATGCACTCGATGAGGCCGTGCGGATGCTGCCACTGGTGGTGGCCGACGCCCGGCAGGTGGCCGTCGACTCACCCGCACTGACCGAGCGGCTGCGGGAGTTGGCCGCAGCGATGGACGCCGACACCGGTGCCCGCTTCGCCGGCCCGGACCGCGCCGACGTCGCTGATCTGCTGCGCTGGCTCAGCGAGGGCAACTTCGTGCTGCTGGGCGCCCTGCGCTGCACGGTCGGCGGTGGGCAGGCCAGTGCGCAGGAGTCCAGCCGGCTCGGGGTGGCGCGATTGCGCACCGAGGTGCTGCCCGAACTCATCGGTGACGGTGGGCTGCTGGTGCTGGCCCAGGCCACCATGCCCAGCTTCCTGCGCTACGGCGCCTACCCCTACATCGTCGCGATCCGCGAACAACCCGACACCGAGCACCGATTCGTGGGCCTGTTCACCGCATCCGCCCGCAACGCCAACGTGCTGGACATCCCACTGGTATCCCGCCGGGTGCAGGATGCGCTGGAGGCGGCGGCCGGCGATCCCGGCCATCCCGGTCAGCTGATACTCGACGTCATCTCGACCATCCCGCGGTCGGAGTTGTTCACCCGCAGCGCCCAGCAACTGCTCGCCATGGCACGTGCGGTGATCGACCTCGGGTCACGCCGACGCGCCCTGCTCTTCCTGCGCGCCGATCAGCTCGGGTATTTCGTCTCGTGCCTGGTCTACCTTCCACGCGATCGCTACACCACCGCGGTCCGGCTGGCCATACAGGACATCCTCACGCAGCAGTTCGGCGGCGCCGGAATCGACTACACCGCCCGGGTCAGTGAATCACCCTGGGCAGCAGTACATTTCACCGTGCGGCTTCCTGATTCAGCCACACCGCACTCCATCGATACCTCCGAGGACAACCGGCTGCGAATCCAGGAGCTGCTCACTTCGGCGGCGCGAACATGGAACGACCGGCTGCTCGGCGCGGTGAACGACACCGCTGGCACGCTGGATCCCGCGGTGGCCGAGTACTACGCCGAGGCGTTGCCCGAGGAGTTCAAGCAGGCGGTCACTCCGCAGGAAGCGATCGCCGATATCGGGCTGATCGAATCGCTGACCGATGATTCGGTTCGTCTGCAACTCGAGCCCGCCGACAGTGACCGGGAGGCCTTCCTCACCTGGTATCTGGGCGGCAGCTCGGCGTCGCTGAGCCGGTTGCTGCCGATGCTGCAGAGCATGGGCGTGGAGGTGCTCGAGGAGCGCCCGTTCGCCGTCACCCGGCCCGATGGTCTGGTCGTGTGGATCTACCAGTTCACCGTCCGCAACGATGACTCCGCGCCGCTATCTCCCACACCGCAGCAGTGGGATGCCATGGCGGAGAGGTTCTCCGAGGCGCTGCGCGCGATCTGGCGCGGCCATGCCGAGATCGACCGCTTCAACGAGCTCGTGCTGCGCGCGGGCCTGACCTGGCAGCAGGTGGCGCTGTTGCGCGGTTACGCCAAATATCTGCGGCAGGCCGGATTCCCCTACAGCCAGTCGCACATCGAGACCGTGCTGCGCGACAACTCCTCGACCGCCGCCGCCCTGGTGGGCCTGTTCGAGGCCGTCTTCGACCCTGACTCGGCGGCTCACGGCCGCGACCCGAAGGCGGCCGCCGCGGCGGTGACCGCGGGTATCGACGCGTTGACGAGTCTGGACACCGACCGCGTGCTGCGCGCCTTCGCGTCGATGATCGAGGCCACCCTGCGCACCAACTACTTCGTCACCGATCCGCAGTCCGCGCGAGCGCGAAACGTGCTGTCGATCAAGCTCAATCCTGAACTGATCGAGGAACTTCCGCTGCCGAGGCCGAAGTTCGAGATCTTCGTCTACTCGCCGCGTGTCGAGGGTGTGCATCTGCGGTTCGGCAAGGTGGCGCGCGGCGGTCTGCGCTGGTCTGATCGCCGCGAAGATTTCCGCACCGAAGTGCTCGGGCTGGTGAAGGCGCAGGCGGTGAAGAACGCGGTGATCGTGCCGGTCGGCGCCAAAGGCGGGTTCGTCGTCAAGCAGCCGACCGGGGACGTCCGCGCCGACGGTGTCGAGTGCTACAGCCTGTTCGTCGCCGGTCTGCTCGATGTCACCGACAATATTGACCGCACCTCCGGTGATATTGATCGCACCTCCGGGCAGGTGGTGGCGCCGGCGCGGGTGGTGCGCCGGGATGCCGACGACGCCTATCTGGTGGTCGCCGCCGATAAGGGAACGGCCACCTTCTCCGACATCGCCAACGGCGTCGCGCAGGCTCGCGGGTTCTGGCTGGGGGATGCGTTCGCCTCCGGCGGTTCGGTGGGTTATGACCACAAGGCCATGGCGATCACCGCCAAAGGTGCGTGGGAGTCGGTGAAGCGGCACTTCCGCGAGATGGGAGTCGACACCCAGAGCGAGGACTTCACCGTCGTCGGGGTCGGCGATATGAGCGGCGACGTGTTCGGCAACGGCATGCTGTTGAGCGAACACATCCGCCTGGTGGCCGCGTTCGACCACCGGCACATCTTCATCGATCCCAACCCCGATGCCGCGCAAAGCTTCACCGAGCGCCGGCGGTTGTTCGACCTACCGCGTTCGAGTTGGGAGGATTACGACGCCGGGTTGATCAGCCCCGGCGGCGGGGTCTTCTCGCGGCAGCAGAAGTCCGTTGCGATCACCCTGCAGATGCGCAGCGCACTGGGCATCGACGAGCAGGTCAGCGAGATGACCCCGCCCGCGCTCATCCGTGCCATCCTGCGTGCCCCGGTGGACCTGTTGTTCAACGGCGGTATCGGCACCTACATCAAAGCCGAGGCCGAGTCCGAGGCCGGTGTCGGTGACCGCGCCAACGACACCGTGCGCGTCAACTCCAACCAGGTCCGCGCGAAGGTCATCGGCGAGGGTGGCAATCTCGGTGTCACCGCGCTCGGCCGTGTCGAGTTCGACCTGTGCGGCGGACGGATCAACACCGACGCCCTGGACAACTCCGCCGGTGTGGACTGCTCCGATCACGAGGTCAACATCAAAATCCTGGTCGACTCCCTGGTGAGTGCCGCACGCCTGGAATCCGATCGGCGCACCGAACTGTTGGCCTCGATGACCGATGAGGTCTCCCGATTGGTCCTGGCAGACAACAGCGACCAGAACGACCTGATGGGCACCAGCCGCGCCAACGCGCCAAGCCTGCTCAATGTTCACGCCCGCCAGATCCGGGCGCTCGAGCAGCGCGGGCTCAACCGCGAGCTGGAGGCGCTGCCCGCCGACAAGGAGATCCGCCGCCGTCAGGAAGTCGGCGTGGGTCTGAGCTCACCGGAGCTGGCGACGCTGATGGCGCACGTCAAGCTCACCCTCAAGGACGATGTGCTGGCCAGCGATCTGCCCGACCAGGAGGCCTTCGCCGCGCGGCTGCCGCACTATTTCCCGGCCGAGTTGCGCCGGGACTACACCCCTGAGATCCGGTCGCATCAGCTGCGCCGCGAGATCGTGACGACCATGCTGGTCAACAGTGTGGTCAACACCGGCGGCATCACCTTCGCCTACCGACTCACCGAGGACGCCGGGGTGAGCGAGGTCGATGCCGTCCGTGCGTTTGCGGCCAGCGACGCGATCTTCGGTATCGAGCGGACGTGGCGGGCGATCCGAGCCGCCGGCGACCGGGGCGTCAGTGCAGCCGTCACCGATCGGATGACCCTGGAGCTTCGCCGGTTGCTCGACCGGGCGGCGCGGTGGCTGCTGAACTACCGTCCCCAACCACTGGCCGTCGGGGCCGAGATCAGCCGCTTCGCCGCGACGGTGGCGGCGCTGACGCCGCGCGTGGGTGAGTGGCTGCGCGGCGACGATCGCGCGATCGTCACCAGGGACGCCGCGGAATTCGTCGCCTGCGCAGTGCCGCAGGATCTTGCCGAAACCGTTGCCACGGGGCTGTATCACTACAGCCTGCTCGACGTGATCGACATCGCCGACATCGCCGACCGTGACCCGGCGGAGGTGGCCGACACCTATTTCGCACTGATGGACTACCTCGGCGCCGACACCCTGCTCACCGCGATCTCCGGGCTTCCGCGCGATGACCGCTGGCATGCGCTGGCCCGCCTCGCGGTGCGCGACGACGTTTACGGCTCACTGCGGGGTCTGTGCCTCGACGTGCTCGCCGTCGGTGAACCGGGGGAGACCGGCGAGGAGAAGATCGCCGAGTGGGAGCAGACCAACTCCTCCCGCGTGACCCGCGCGCGCCGCACCCTGGCCGAGATCTATACCCATGACTCGCGCGATCTCGCGACCCTGTCGGTGGCGGCGCGGCAGATCCGCAGCATGATCTCGACGACGGGAATGACAGCGAGTGGTTAACCAGGAATCGGCTCCCGCAGGCTTCACCACCGGCGTGCGTGTGCGCTGGTCCGACATCGACATGTATCAGCACATCAATCACGCCACGATGGTGACCATTCTCGAGGAGGCCCGGGTCGACTTCCTTCGTGAGCCGTTCGCTGACGACGTCGAGACCGTCGGCTTGCTGATTCACGAAGTTCGGGTGCTCTACAAAGGCCAACTGCGCCTTGCTGATTCGCCGCTGCAGGTGACGATGTGGACCAAGCGGCTTCGCGCAGTGGACTTCACCCTCGGCTACGAGGTGCGTCCTGTCGATGCGGCCCCGGGCTCCAAGCCATCGGTGATCGCCGAGACGCAGCTGGCGGCGGTGCACATCGCCGAGCAGCGGCTGGTGCGGCTCACCCCGGCGCACCGGGATTACCTGCATCGCTGGCTGCGATGAGCGGCGGGCAGGAGCGAAGCGACTCGGGGAGATACTGCGGGCTGCGCATTCCCGATCCCGATCAGCGGCGCGATCTCGGTGTCTTCGTCGAGCGGGCGCTGCGGCTGGATCCGGCGGCCGTCGTCCGGTTGCGGATGCGCTCCGACGGTCTGCTGGGTGCCTGGGTGGCGACGGGCCTCGATGTGCTGGCCTGCCGGGTGGTGGCCGGATCCTCATCGCCGGCCGACGTGACGTACGGCGCCGACCATCTGTATCGCGGCCTGACCGAGCCTGGGTCACCGGGCGTGGACGCCGGCCTTCCGATGGACTCCGCGTGGCGAGGCGCGCTGCCTGGAGAGGCCGGCTTCGTCCACGTCGATGACGTCCCGGCGACGACTGTCGCGGAGTTGGCCCGGCGCGGGACCGAAATGGCCCGCGAGCACGGCAGCGCATACGGTCCGCCGGCCTCGCTGCTGGATTCGGTGGTGCTGGAGGTCCGCGGCGGGGGCACCGAGGTGCCGGTGCCCCTGCGGTGCGTGCTCGCGCTGACCGCACTGGGGTTCATGCCGGAGTCCGCAGGCTGCGCACCGGCGACGGAGGTGGTGCGGGTGCGCGCCGCGCCGTCCTGGCTGCGCATCGACGCCCGGTTCGGTTCGGTGTTCCGCCGTCGCGGTCAGAACGTCGAGTTCACCATCGAGTCGGCCGCCATCTCCAGGTAGGCCAGCAACTGTTGGCGGTGTTCGTCGTCGAGGGTTTGGGAGTCGATGGAGGCGACGGCGGTGTGCATGCAGCGCAGCCAGGCGTCGCGCTCGATGAAACCGATCCGGAACGGGGCGTGGCGCATCCGCAGCCGCGGGTGGCCGCGCTGCTCGGAGTAGGTGTGCGGACCGCCCCAGTACTGCTCGAGGAACATCCGGAGCCGGTCCTCGGCGGCGTCGAGCTCGTCGGGCGGATACAGCGGCAGCAGCACCTCGTCCTCGCGAACAAGCTGGTAGAACCGCGCCACGATGGCTGTGAACGTCTCCGCACCGCCGACCGCGTCGTAGAAGGTTCCGGACATGCACCCCATTGAACACGAGATGAATACGCGTGCGATCAGAGCCGATCCATGGTGGACTGGTTCGCGGAGGTCGCATGGCGCAGCGCAAACGAAACGTCGCGAATAACGTCGGCACGCGCCCTGCCCTGCGCAGCGTCGACACCCGGGCCCGCTTGGAGGGCTCGATCTGGGGCCGTCGGCGGGTACTGCTGCTGAACTCGACCTACGAACCACTCACCGCTCTTCCGATCCGGCGCGCGGTCGTCATGGTGCTCTGCGGGAAGGCTGACGTGGTGCACGAGGACCCCGGCGGCCCGATGATCCACTCCGCCACCCGGATGATCTCGGTGCCCTCGGTGATCCGGCTGCGCAACTACGTGCGGGTGCCGTACCGGGCGCGCATCCCCATGACCCGGGCCGCCCTGATGCACCGCGACCGGTTCCGCTGCGCGTACTGCGGCGCCAAGGCCGACACCGTGGACCACGTGGTGCCGCGCAGCCGCGGCGGCGAGCACACCTGGGAGAACTGTGTGGCCGCCTGCTCGACCTGCAACCACCGCAAGGCTGACAAGCTGCTCAGCGAGTTGGGGTGGACGCTGCGGCTGTCCCCGATGCCGCCGAAAGGCCAGCACTGGCGGCTGCTGTGCGCCGTCAAGGAACTCGATCCGGTATGGGTGCGATATCTCGGCGACGAAGGCGCCGCCTGACGCCACCGTTGCGCTACGGTTGGCGGGTGAACTCAGCACTCGTCCATGCCCTCTACCTGGGCGCCCCCGTCGCGGTCTTTGCCGTGCTTGCGCTGCTGATCTATTCGCGCAAGGGCAACCACCCCGCCACCTATCAGATGTCGCAGCCGTGGACCTACGGCCCGCTCCTATGGTCGGCCACCGATGAGACGCTCGGCGGCCACGGCGGTCACGGCGGCCACGGGCACGCCGAGGTGAGCGTGGGAGGTGGGGCAAGTGGCAGCTGGTAAGCACGAAGTCGCCCTGGCCGACGAGGCGAGTCTGCCGGTGGGCTGGGCGGTCACCGCCAGCGGCCGGATCTCCGCTGTCTCCGAAGCCGGCGTGCTCCCGGTGCAGTACCCGTTCCCGACCATGGACCTCGTTCGGGTCGACGACGCCCTGACCTATGGCAGCCGGCAGTCGCAGGCACGCTTCGCGGTCTACCTCGGCGACCTGGGCTCGGATTCGGCGGCCCGCGCCCGGGAGATCCTGGCGCAGGTGCCCACCCCGGACAACGCTGTGCTGCTGGCGGTCTCGCCGGACCAGCGCGCCATCGAGGTGGTCTACGGCGCCGATCTGCGCGGACGGGGAGCCGAATCCGCCGCCCCGCTGGGCGTATCGGCGGCCGCATCGGCGTTCAGGGAGGGCAACCTGATCGATGGTCTGGTCAGCGCCATCCGGGCGATGTCGGCGGCTATCTCCCGACCCTGAGCCCGTCCCTGATCCGTGCCCGTAGCGCGCGTTCCACACTGGCGCGGCCCTCCAGTACCAGCCGGTGCAGCGCCGGGGGCACATGCAGGCCGCCCAGGAACCAGTCGGCCGCCTCCAGTGCCTCGGCGCTGACATCCCACGACGGGTACAGCCCGACCACCACGGTCTGGGCCACCTCGCTGGAGCGCCGGTCCCACACCGCAGCGACGGTGTCGAAGTAGCGCTGCCGGTACGGCGCGAGCAGGTCGCGCTGTCCGGGCTGCGCCCAGCCGCCGATGATCGCCCGCGCGGTGATGTTCGGCAGTGTGTCGTCCTCGATGACCTCGCGCCAGGCCGCCGCCTTCACCTCGGCCTGCGGCCGTGCGGCGGCGGCCGCCGCGGCGTGACGCCTGCCCGCGGCGGTGGGGTCGCGCTGCGCCTCGGCGTCGATGAACGGCGTCGCCGTGCCCTCGCCGTCGATCCTCCCGCCCGCGGCAAGAGCGGTGACGATTCGCCACCGCAGATCGGTGTCGATCAGTAGCCCCGGCAGCCCCGCCTCGCCCGAGTCGTGGTCGAGCAGATCGCCCAGCACCGCCAGGTGCGCGGCGGACAGCACCGACGAACACAGTGCGTTGATGTAGGCCAGCTGATGGTCCGAGCCCGGAGCCGCGGCCCTGGCCAGTTCGAGTAGCCGGTCGCCGAAATCTGGCCACCCCTGTTCGGCCGCCCAGCCGGGTTCGGCGTAGGAGTTCAGCGCGGTCTGGGCCTGTAGCAGAAGCCGTTGGGCCACACCGACTTCGGTCTCGCCACCGACACCGCGCATCACCAGGGCGACGAAGTCGCGGGCCCGCAACTCCGCGTCGCGGGTCATCTCCCAGGCTGATGACCACACCAGGGTGCGCGGCAGCGGATCGGCGATATCGCTGATGCGGTCGGTGGCAGCCTGTAGTGAGTCGGCGTCCAGGCGCATCGAGCAGTAGGTGAGGTCGTCGTCGTTGACCAGGATCAACTGACCGCGCTCGACACCGACCAGCGCCGGCACGTCGGTGATCTCACCGGCGATGTCGATTTCCTCGCGGTGGGTGCGCACCAGCGTGCCCGCCGGGGAGTCGTCGTAGATGCCGACCGCCAGCCGGTGCACCCGGGTCTCGCCGGCGCCGGGCGTTGCACCGCCCTGACGGATCGCGAACCGGGTGAACCGGCCGGAGTCGTCGACGTCGAAATCGGCCCGCAGGGTGTTGAGCCCGGTGGTCTTGAGCCATTGGCGGCCCCAGTCCGACAGGTCGCGGCCGGAGGCCTTCTCCAGGGCGCTGAGCAGATCATCGAAGGTGGCGTTGTCGAAGGCGTGTGCGGCGAAGTAGTCGCGCAGCCCGGACAGGAAGTGGTCCAGGCCGACATAGGCCACCAGTTGCTTGAGCACGCTGGCACCCTTGGCGTAGGTGATGCCGTCGAAGTTGACCTCGACGGCGTGCAGGTCCGGTATGTCGGCGGCAACCGGGTGGGTCGAGGGCAACTGGTCCTGCCGGTAGGCCCATGATTTCTCCACGTTGGCGAAGGTGGTCCACGCCTCGCTGTACTCGGTTGCGTCGGCCTGGCAGAGCACCGAGGCGAAGGTGGCGAAGGATTCGTTGAGCCACAGGTCATCCCACCACCGCATGGTCACCAGATCGCCGAACCACATGTGTGCCATCTCGTGCAGCACCGTCTCGGCGCGCCGCTCGTAGGAGGCGCGGGTCACCTTGCTGCGGAAGACGTAGTCCTCCAGGAAGGTCACCGCGCCGGCGTTCTCCATGGCGCCGGCGTTGAACTCCGGAACGAACAACTGGTCGTACTTGCCGAACGCGTAGGGCACACCGAAGTTGGCATGGTAAAAATCGAAGCCCTGCTTGGTCTCGGTGAAGAGCCGATCGGCGTCCATGAACTCCGCCAGCGACGCCCGGCAGAAGATTCCCAGCGGGATGTCCCCGTGCTGGTCGGTGTAGGTGTCCCGCCAGACTGCGTACGGCCCGGCGATCAGGGCCACCAGGTAGGTGCTCATCTTCGGCGTGGTGGTGAAGGTGTGCACGGCCACATCGCCATTCCCGCTGCCGTCGGTGTCGAGCGCCGCGGTGGCCCCGTTGGAGATCACCTGCCAGTGCGCGGGCGCGGTGACCACCATGTCGAAGGTGGCCTTGAGGTCGGGCTGGTCGAAACAGGCGAACATCCGCTTGGCGTCGGCCGTCTCGAACTGCGAGTACAGATACACCTCATCGTCCACCGGGTCGACGAAGCGGTGCAGGCCCTCGCCGGTATTGGAATAGCGGCAGTCGGCTTCGACCACCAGGACGTTGTCGTGAGCGAGGCCGACCAGTGGGATGCCGGTGGCTTCGTCGTAGCCCGACACGTCGATCGCGTGGCCGTTGAGAACGGCGCGGCGGACACGGTCGGCCGACAGGTCGATGTAGGTGTCGGCACCGGGCAGCGCCTTGAACTCCACGGTGGTGACCGACCGGAACTCGCGCTCGCCGGTGGTCAGGTCCAGCTCGATCCGGTAATTCTCGACCGTCACCAATGCCGCCCGCTCGGCGGCCTCGTTGCGGGTCAGGTTCGGAAGCACGGGGACCAACCTATCCTTAGGTCATGGCTGACAGATCCCGTGCCGATTTCTGGTTCGATCCGCTGTGCCCGTGGGCATGGATCACCTCGCGGTGGATCCTGGAAGTCGAGAAGGTCCGCGACATCGACGTGCACTTCCGGGTGATGAGTCTGGCGGTCCTCAACGAGGGCCGCGACCTGCCGGAGCAGTACCAGGACCTGATGAAGCGGGCATGGGGGCCGGTGCGGGTCGCGATCGCCGTCGAGAAGGCGCACGGCGCCGATGCGCTCGGTCCGCTCTACACCGCCATGGGAACCCGGATTCACAACCAGGACAACAAGAACCTCGAGCAGGTCATCGTCGAGTCGCTGGCCGAGGCGGGCCTACCGGCCGAGCTGGCCGCCGCCGCCGATGACACCGCCTATGACGAGGCCCTGCGCGCCAGCCACCACGCGGGAATGGACGCCGTCGGTGCCGATGTCGGCACCCCCACCATCCACATCAACTCGGTGGCGTTCTTCGGCCCGGTGCTGTCCCGGATACCGCGCGGCGAACAGGCCGGCAAGCTCTGGGACGCCTCGGTGACCCTGGCCGCCTATCCGCACTTCTGGGAGCTCAAGCGCAGCCGCACCGAGGCGCCCAGCTACGACTGAGACTCCAGGTAGGGTCACCGGCATGCGCGTCTACCTCGGGGCCGACCACGCTGGTTACGAACTCAAGCAGGCCATCTTCGATCACCTCAAGGCCGGCGGCCACGAGCCGATCGACTGCGGGGCCTACGACTACGACGCCGAGGACGACTACCCGGCGTTCTGCATCGCCGCGGCGGCCCGGACGGTGGCCGATCCGGGCAGCCTGGGCATCGTGCTGGGCGGGTCGGGCAACGGTGAGCAGATCGCGGCCAATAAGGTTCCCGGCGCGCGCTGCGCGCTGGCGTGGAGCACCGAGACCGCGGCCCTGGCCCGCCAGCACAACAACGCGCAGTTGATCGGCATCGGCGGTCGCATGCACACGCTGCCCGAAGCCCTGGCCATCGTCGACGCGTTCGTGGGCACCGCCTGGTCGGAGGCCGCCCGCCATCAGCGCCGCATCGACATCCTCGCCGACTACGAGCGCACCCACGTCGCGCCGCCGGTGCCCGGCGCTACCGGGACCTAGCGGTGCCCGAGGGCCACACCCTGCACCGGTTGGCCCGGCTGCATCATCGTCGGTACGCCGGTGAGCAGGTGCGGGTGTCCAGCCCGCAGGGACGCTTCACCGACTCGGTGATGATCGATCGCCAGGTATTCATCAAGGCGACCGCGTGGGGTAAGCACCTGTTCCATCACTACGACTCCGGTGTCGTGCACGTGCACCTGGGCCTGTACGGAACGTTCCGTGAGATCCGCACACCGATGCCGGCACCCGTCGGGCAGGTGCGGATGCGCATCATCGGCTCCGAGTACGGCACCGACCTGCGCGGCCCGACCGCCTGCGATGTGATCGACGAGGCGCAGATGTCTGCCATTCTGGCCAGGCTTGGCCCGGATCCGTTGCGCAAGGATGCTGACTCCGTGGCGGCGTGGAAGCGAATCAGCAAGTCCCGCAAGGCTATCGGTGCACTTCTGATGGATCAGTCGGTGATGGCAGGGGTGGGTAACGTTTATCGCGCGGAGTTGCTGTTCCGACACGGTATCGACCCGTACCGGCCGGGTGTGGACGTGTGTAGGACTGAGTTCACCGCCGCATGGGCCGATCTGGTGGAGTTGATGAAGGTCGGCGTGCGCCGTGGCCGGATCATCGTGATCCGGCCCGAAGACGACCACGGTCCGCCTGGCTACCGCCCGCGCTCACCGCGCACCTACGTCTATCGCCGGACCGGTCAGCCGTGCAGGCTGTGCGACACTCCGATCAGGGCAGCGCTGATGGAGGGCCGCAACCTGTTCTGGTGCCCGGGCTGTCAGGTCTGACGGGTCTAGAAGTCGAAGCCGCCGAAGTCGCCCAGACCGCCACCGTCGAAGCCGCCGCCGCCGCTGAAATCTCCGCCGCCGAAGTCCCCGCCGCCGAAGTCCCCGCCGCCGTCGGCACCGCCGGAGTCCATGCCCTGGTCGAAACCCTGGTCGTAACCGGAATCGAAGCCCTGGTCGAAACCGGAGCCGTAACCGTTCTCGAAGCCGGCGGCGCCATAACCCACGCCGCTCATCCCGGAGAACATCGCGTCGAACAACAGCACCGAACCCAGCCCCCAGGCGCCGGCCACCAGGGCGGGCTTCCACCACGGTTCGGAGTACCAACCGGCCGGAACAGGCCGTCCCGCCACCCGGCCACCCGGGTAGTAGTTCGGCGTCCGCGGTGTCGGCGTGGGGGAGGCCTCGATCTGGCGGCCCTCGAACTCGACACGGCGGTCCTCGGTCACCGTGCCCGCTGCGCGCTGCCCGGCGATCGTCTCCAACTCCGGCCCAGGGTCCATGCCCATCGCCAGTCGGGCGGCCCGCACGTAGTACAGCCCCTCCAGGGCGCTCTCCTTGGCCAGCAGGGCCTGCTTGGCGGTGGTCGCCTGGTCGATCTGGGACGAGGCGGCGGTGAACCGCTCGGAGGCATCGGCCATCGCCTGCTGGGAGGCGGCGTCGGAGCCGGTCAGGTTGAGCACCTGGCCGCCGAGGCGCTCGATCACCCGGCGGGCGTCGGCCTTGGCATCGGCCAGGCTGGCGGCATTGCGGCTGCCCGAGGCGCGCGAGGAACCGACGATCGCGAGGCCGATCACGCCCACGACGACGAGCAGAATTATCAGCAGGGCACTGTTCATGGCCCCACAGTACCTGCGCGAGGCGAAGGGCAATTCGTCCTTGTCAGAGCACTCCGAGGAGCCGGTAGACCTCGTCAGACAATGCCGTGCTGCGCGGGTCGGCGTTGCACTTGGTGGCGTCGAAATGATTCATCACGTAGGCGTAGCCGATGCGGTGTTCGAGGTCGACGAACCCGTAGGAACCGCCCGAGCCACCATGGCCGAAGCTGCGGACGTTCGGCCCGGCGACACCCCGCTGATTGAGCATGTAGCCCAGGCCCCAGCCGTGGTCGGCGACCCGGGGGCCGAGCACGACGTCGGCATCGAACCCGCCCTGGGACACCCGCACCTTCTCGAGGTGCTCGCGGGACAGGATCTTCTCCTGAGCCAGGCCGTTGTAGAAGGTGGCCAGGCCCAGCGCCGACACGTGTCCGTTGGTGCCCGGGAACTCGCAGCGACGCCACAGCGCGAGGTCGTTGGAGCCGAGCTCGTCATCGGGCACGAACCCCATCGCCGCCGACAGCGCGGCCATCGGGTGCTGCTCCAGCGACACCGGCTGTTGCGGGGCGCCGCCGGCGGCCAGCACGTCCCGGATGTGCGGTTTGTTGACCATCTGCGCGCAGCGGGCATGCTCAGCCGCCGGCAACCCGATGTGGACGTCGATGCCCATCGGCTCGGCGATCTCGGTGCGCAGGTACTCACCGAGGGTGCGGCCGGTG
>JAIOQK010000360.1 GCA_021413425.1 Mycobacterium sp. | reverse complement strand
CCGGCGCCAGGCCGTGCTGAATGGTGACTTCGCGCTGCAGGTGCAGCGCCGGGAGATCAGCGAACTGGGCGGCGCACCGCACAAGGTGCTCGCGGACTGGCTGCGGATCACCCCGGCCCAGGCCCGGCGCCGTGCCACCCTCGTCGAGCCGCTGGCCCCCCGCACGTCTCTGACCGGCGAGCCACTGCCCCCGCATCAGCCGGCCACGGCGCAGGCATGGCGCGCGGGTGAACTCGACGTCGACCACGTCCGGGTCATTGCGCGCTTCCTCACCGACCTTCCGATCGCCGTTACCCGCGATGAGCGGGAGAGTGCTGAGTCGTTCCTGGCCGAACACGCCCGGCAACTCCGGCCGGACCAGTTGGCGAAACTGGCCGAGCAACTGGCGCTGATCCTCAATCCGGACGGCACCTTCAGCGACGCCGACCGCGCGTTGCGGCGTGGATTCCGCTGGGGCCCTCAGCAGGCCGACGGTATGAGCCAGGGCCGGCTGTGGGCCACGCCAGCGCTGCGGGCCGAGCTGGACGCATTGTTCGCCAAACTGGCCGCACCGGGTATGTGCAACCCATCCGATCAGAGTCCGCTCGTGGATGGCGAGCCGACGCCGGAGCAGGCCGATGCCGACCACCGAACCGTCAGTCAGCGTCAGCACGACGCGCTCTCGGCGATGGCGCGCGCTCTGCTGGGTGATCCGAAGCTCGGGCAGCACAACGGATTACCCGTGACTGTGATTGTCTCGGCGAGTCTGCAGGATCTTCAGGAGAAGGCCGGGGTCGCCGTCACCGGCGGCGGCACCCTTCTGCCGATGGCCGACGTCATCCGGATGGCCGGCCACAGCTATCACTACCTGAGCATCTTTGATTCTGACTCCGGCCGCGCCCTGTGGCTTGGGCGTACCAAACGCATCGCGACGGCTGATCAGCGCATCGTCTTGCACGAACGCGACCGTGGATGTTCACACCCGGGGTGCACCGTGCCCGGGTACGACTGCCAGGTCCACCATGCCGAGAAGGACTGGGCCGACGGCGGGAACACCGACGTCGATGACCTCAGCTTCGCCTGCGGGCCACACAATCGATTGGTGAAACGCGGCGGTTGGCGAACCCGAAAACGCCGCGATGGCACTACGGAATGGTTACCTCCTGCGCAACTGCCACTGGTCGGCGGGGTCAACCGTTTTCATCACGCCGACAAGTTGGCACGCAGGCTGCGGCAGTAACGGACCGGTCAGTCCTGCTCGCGCATCGAGGCGCGGATCTCCTCGAGTTTCTCCTCGGCGGCCTTCTGCCGCTTGTCGAACTTCTCGGCCGCACTGCGCGCCTCAGGGGTCTCCTCGGCGAGTTCGGTCGCGCCAAGGGCTGTGCCGTAACGGGTCTCGATCTTCTCCCGCACGCCTTCGAGGGTGGGAACACCGGCGGGGGTGTAGCCGGTATCGGGCTCGGGCACCGGGGCGGGCACCGCGGCATGTGTCGCGGCGGACGGCTTCTTCTCGGGCTCCTGGGGCTGCTCAGGCATGGAATTCACCGTACCCCCGACGGGCGGGGGGTCGGCGGCGCTAGATGGTTGATCAGGTCACCGTGGCTTGGCCAGCGGGAACGGCAGCGTCTCGCGGATACTTCGCCCGGTGATGAGCATGACCACCCGATCCACGCCCACCCCGAGTCCGCCGGTGGGTGGCATCGCGTACTCCATCGCCTGCAGGAAATCCTCGTCGAGTTCCATCGCTTCCGGGTCGCCGCCGGCGGCCAGGGCGGACTGCTCCTGCAATCGGCGACGCTGCTCCACGGGATCGGTAAGCTCGCTGTAGGCGGTTCCCAGTTCCACCCCCCACGCCACCAGGTCCCACCGCTCTGCGACGCCGGGGATGCTGCGGTGCGGACGGGTCAGCGGTGACACCGATGTGGGGAAGTCCAGATAGAAGGTCGGCTCCTCGGTTCGTTCCTCGACCAGCCGCTCGTAGAGTTCCAACACCACCGCACCGGCGTCCCAGTGGCTCAGGTACGGCACCCCGGCGTTGTCACAAAGCCCGCGCAGCACCGCCAACTCGGTGTCGGGGCCGATCTGTTCGCCGAGCGCTGCCGACACAGCGTCGTGAACCGTGGTGACCGTCCACTGCCCGGAGATGTCCACCGGCGCGAGGTTCCCGCTCTTGTCGGGGCGCATGATCACTTCCGAGCCGTTGGCGGCCCGGGCGGCGTTCTGGATCAGCTCGCGGCAGCCGTCGATCCACGTTCGGTAGTCGGCGTGGGCCTGGTAGGCCTCGAGCAGGGTGAACTCCGGGTTGTGGCTGAAGTCGACGCCCTCGTTGCGGAAGGCCCGGCCGAGTTCGAAGACACGCTCCACCCCGCCGACGCAGAGCCGCTTGAGATAGAGCTCCGGTGCGATCCGCAGATAGAGGTCCAGGTCGTAGGCGTTGATATGCGTCTCGAATGGACGCGCATTGGCGCCGCCGTGGATCTGCTGCAGGATCGGTGTCTCCACCTCGAGAAATCCCTTGCCGAAAAGGGTCTCCCGGATCGACCGCAGGATGTCGCTGCGCGCGCGGATGAGATCGCGCGATGTCGGGTTGACCGCCAGGTCGACGTAGCGGGCACGCACCCGCGCTTCCGGGTCGGTCAGCCCCCGGTACTTGTCGGGCAGCGGGCGAAGGCACTTGCCCAGCAGCCGCCACTGATCGACCAGAAGGGACCGGGTTCCGTTTCGGCTGTGCCCCATCCGCCCGCGTGCCTCGATGAGATCCCCGAGGTCGACGCCGGAGAAGTCCGGCCCGGGGTCGAGCGATGCTGAGTCCAGCAGCAACTGGATATCTCCCGACCAGTCGCGCAGCGCGGCGAATGTCACACCGCCGTAGTCGCGGCTGCGCATCACCCGGCCGGCCAGTGTCACCGTTGCGTCGTCATCGGCGGTGAGCGCCTGCGCCACCGTGTGACTGGGCGGGCTGCCCGGGGGATAGGCGTCGATCCCGTTGTTCTGCAACGTCTTCAGCTTCGCCATTCGCACCCGGACCTGTTCGGGAAGCCGGTGCCGATCGGACTCGTCCTCGGGACTCAGAAGATCGGCGCTCGGGGCGCTGCCGTCGACGCGCAGTTGACCGGTGGCGGCGAGGTCGTGCGGAACCGCGGAGTGGTGGCCGGTGTGCTGTTTGTTGCGCCGGGAGAAGGGCAGCACCAGGAAGCCCTCGGCGATCACCGACGCCACTCCGACCCTCGGGATCAGCCGGGTGTCCTCGTAGCAGGCGTAGCGCGGAACCCACTGCGGCTGGTACTTCATATTCGATCGGTACAGCGTCTCGAGTTGCCACCACCGGGAGAAGAACACCAGCAGTGCCCGCCACAGCCGCGCGACCGGACCCGCGCCGAGTTGTGCGCCCTGCTCGAACGCGGATCGGAACATCGCGAAGTTCAGCGACACCCGACTGACCCCGACGGTGTCGGCCTGCTGCAGCACCTCGCTGACCATCAACTCGACCGTGCCGTTGGGTGACTGCGGTGAGCGGCGCATGAGATCCAGTGAGATGCCGTTGCCGCCCCACGGCACGAACGACAGCATCCCGACGACGTTTCCGGCGCCCTCCACGGCCTCCACCAAGAGACAGTCGCCGTCGGCCGGGTCGCCCAACCGGCCGAGCGCCATCGAGAAGCCCCGCTCGGTCTCGGTGTCGCGCCAGGCGTCGGCGCGGGCGATCACCTCGGCCATCTCCCCGGCCGACAGATCGCGGTGGCGCCGCATCCGAACCGTCAGCCCACTGCGGCGGGCCCGGGTCACCGCCTGGCGAACCGCCCGCATCTCCGGACCGGAGAGCCGGAACTTGTCCGGGTAGAGAATCGCCTCATCGCCGAGTTGCAGGGCGCTGAGGCCCGCCTCCCGGAAGGCTTGCGCCCCCGTGGAACTGGCACCCATCACCCCGGGCGCCCAGCCGTACCGCTCGCACAATTGCAGCCACGCGGTGATCGCCTGCGGCCAGGACTTCGGATCGCCGACGGGGTCGCCGCTGGCCAGGCAGACGCCGATCTCGACGCGGTAGGTGACCGCGGCGCGACCGTTGGCCGCGAACACCACCGACTTGTCGCGGCGGGTGGCGAAGTAGCCGAGCGAATCATTCTTCCCGTAGGCGGCCAGCAGTCCGCGGATCGCCGACTCGTCCTCACCGGTCAGCGCGTTGTCGGACCGTTGCGACTGGAACAGCACCACGGCCGCGGCCATCAGGGCAAGCGCGCCGAACAACCCCATCAGCGCGTTGAGGAAGACGTGCGGCGTGCCGACGAACAAATCCGGCGTCGCGGTGGCAAACCCGCTGACCCGGTTGACGGCGTAGGCCAGCCGGTACTCGGGTTGCAGCGAGCCGGGGAACAACTCCAGCAGTCCCCACGCCACCGCGATCCCGACCAGGTTGCCGGCGACGAGCACGGCGGCGGCCTTGAGCACCGCGCCGCTGCGCACCTTCGCCCAGAACTCGCCGTGGGACAGCAGCAGCACCGCGATGACCGCGATGTGCAGCGTCAGCCCGAGGAACTCGCCGACGGCCTCGAGTCGGCCGCCGTCCCTCTGGACCAATGATGCGATGTCGAAGCCGACCGCGATCATCACGTTGATCAGCAGCACCCACCAGGCGATGCGCTTGCGCGCGGCCAGCGCGCCGGCCAGCACCGCGACCGCGAACGCCCACGCGAAGCTGGTGTCGGGGAAGTTGAACAGATAGTGGTCGATGAACTCGCGGGGAACCCTGGTCAGGTGGCGGACCGTGGTGGAGACGCTGGACA
>JAIOQK010000322.1 GCA_021413425.1 Mycobacterium sp. | reverse complement strand
CCAGTACCTGCTGGCCAATCCCGCCAACAGCACGATCAGCGAGTTGGCGCTGTGGTCCTACGGCCCACCGCTGACCCCGTGGCCGGCCGTCGCCGACGAGGCGATCCTCGACGCGATGAGCGCCCCGCTGTGCACCGCGTATCTCGGATCGTGCCCATAGGCCGGCGATCGCAGCACGCGCCGGTAGAGTCTGACCGGCACGAACCGTCGACGTCGGAGGAGCTTTCAGTGGCACGCGTAGTCGTCAACGTGATGCCCAAATCCGAGATTCTGGATCCCCAGGGCCAGGCGATCGTCGGGGCGCTGGGCCGCCTCGGCCACGCGGGCATCTCCGAGGTCCGGCAGGGCAAGCGATTCGAACTCGAAGTCGACGACAGCGTCACCGACGACGAGTTGGCCGGGATCGCCGAGTCACTGCTCGCCAACACGGTGATCGAGGACTGGTCGGTCACCCGGGAGAAGTCGTGAGCGCGCGGATCGGTGTCATCACCTTCCCCGGCACCCTCGACGACGTCGACGCCGCGCGGGCGGTCCGCCTGGCCGGTGCGGAATCGGTGAGCCTGTGGCACGCCGACGCCGACCTTTTGGGCGTGGATGCGGTGGTGGTCCCGGGTGGCTTCTCCTATGGCGACTACCTGCGCTGCGGCGCGATCGCCAAGTTCGCCCCCGTGATGGCCGAAGTCGTCGCCGCCGCCGGTCGCGGCATGCCGGTTCTGGGTATCTGCAACGGTTTTCAGGTGCTGTGCGAGGCGGGTCTGCTGCCCGGTGCACTGGCCCGCAATTCCGGCCTGCACTTCGTCTGCCGTGACGTGTGGCTGACGGTCGACTCCATCACCACCGCCTGGACGTCGCGCTACGAATCCGGAGCCGAACTGCTCGTGCCGCTGAAGTCCGGCGAGGGCCGCTACGTCGCAAGCGAATCGGTACTCGACGAGCTCGAAGGCGAAGGCCGGGTGGTGTTCCGCTACGCCGACAACCCCAACGGTTCGATGCGCGACATCGCCGGAATCAGCTCGGCCAACGGCCGCGTCGTCGGCCTGATGCCGCACCCCGAGCACGCATGCGAACCGCTGACCGGGCCCTCGGACGACGGCCTGGGTTTGTTCTATTCGGCGCTGGACGCCGTGCTGGCCGCCTGACCCATGACGGGCGCCACCGCGCAGGGGCTGTGCGAGTTCATCGACGCCTCCCCGTCGCCGTTCCATGTCTGCGAGACGGTGGCCGGGCGGCTGCGCGCCGCGGGCTACACCGAACTCGCCGAGACCGACCGGTGGGGCGACGCCGCCGGGGGCCGGTTCTTCACGGTGCGGGCCGGCTCCCTGATTGCCTGGAATGCATCGGGCCACCACCAGCCGTTCCGGATCGTCGGCGCCCACACCGACAGCCCCAACCTGCGGGTCAAACAGCACCCCGATCTTGCGGTCGCAGGCTGGCGGATGGTGGCCCTGCAGCCCTACGGCGGGGCGTGGCTGAACTCCTGGCTCGACCGGGATCTGGGTCTGAGCGGCCGGATCTCGTTGCGCAGCAGGGACGGTGCACTCGAGCACCGAATGGTGCGTTTCGACGAGCCGCTGCTGCGCGTCCCGCAGTTGGCGATCCACCTCGCCGAGGACCGCAACTCCGTCAGCCTTAATCCGCAGCGGCACCTCAACGCGGTCTGGGGTGCGGGGGAGCGGCCCCGCTCGCTGCACCACTGGGTCGCCGAGCGTACCGGTGTCGAGTCGGCGGACCTACTGTCGGCCGACCTCATGACCCACGCTCTGGAACCCTCGAGAGTGATTGGCGTCGACGAAGACCTCGTCAGCGCACCGCGACTGGACAACCAGGCCACCTGCTACGCCGGCCTGGAGGCCCTGCTGGCCACCGAGGCGGCAACCCACATCCCGGTGCTCGCGCTGTTCGACCACGAGGAGGTCGGCTCGACATCCGACCACGGCGCCCAGTCGGATTTCCTGCGCACGACACTCGAGCGCATCGTGTTGGCTGCCGATGGCGACCGGGAGGACTTCCTGCGACTGACGACCGCCTCGATGGTGGCTTCCGGGGACATGGCCCACGCCACCCACCCCAACTACCCGGAACGACATGAGCCCCTGCACCCGATCCACGTCAACGGCGGCCCGGTACTCAAGGTGCAGCCCAACCTTCGCTACGCCACCGACGGCCGCACCGCCGCCGCATTCGAACTGGCCTGCCGACAGGCCGGGGTGCCGTTGCAGCGCTACGAGCATCGCGCCGACCTGCCGTGCGGATCGACGATCGGGCCGATGACGGCGGCGCGAACCGGTATCCCCACCGTCGACGTCGGCGCCCCGCAGCTGGCGATGCACTCTGCCCGCGAGCTGATGGGCTCCGCGGACGTGCCGGCCTACGCCGCCGCTCTTCGGGCATTCCTGTCCCCGGAATGACCCTGGTTCAGTAGCAGATCCCGGCAACCGCGAAGTCGAGCAGGGACTCCAGCTCTTCGGCCCGCATAGCGGCGGATTGGAGCTGCACGGCCCCGTCCAGACACAGCCGGGCGAAGCCGTGCACGGTGACCCACGCCTTGAACTCGGCACCGGGCCGGCGGGCCGGGTCGAGCACGCCATGGGTGACCAGTTCGTCAAGTGCACTGCCGAGCAGCGCATAGGTACCGGCCTCGTCATCGGCCGGTTCCCTGGGCGCCGGTGGATGAACCCCGCCGCTGCCGAACATCACCTCGAACAACTCGGGGTGGGCCAGCGCGAAGTCGACGTAGGCCCGGCCGGTGGCCTTGAATCGGTTGACCGCCAACTGCGCCGGATTCTTTCCAGTTCGGGTGGCGCTCATCGCACGGCGCATCCGCCGGCCCAGTTGTTCGAATCCATGCTGCGCGACGGCGGTCAGCAGGTCCGACTTGTCGGCGAAGTGCCGGTAGGCGGCGTTGGCCGAGACTCCGACTTCGCGGGCGGTGGCCCGCAGGCTGAACTCATCGAGTCCGTCGGTCTCGATGAGGCGCACGGCGGTGAGCACCAGGGCGTTGCGCAGATCCCCGTGGTGGTAGGTGTTCTTGGACGCCGCCATGGCCTCCATGTTGACGGTGTGAACACCCAGAGTAAAGCCGGGGGATCCCCAATACACCGCCGATTGCAGATACATGACACAACATATATCGTGGGTTGGGCAACGATTCGAGTAGGGAGCCGACGTGCCCGCATCACCCACCATCGTCACCATCCCCTGCTTCTCCGGCGCGGCGTGGGATGAGCGCCAACTCCAGCCGTTCCGCGGTCGTCCCGTGGTGCGGCTGCGGCTTCCCGAAGATCTCGACCGCGTCGAGGACTACGCCGACTACGTCGCCGCGCAGGTGGCCGGCGTCGAGCGCTACGTCCTAGTCGGTGACTCATTCGGCGCCGTCATCGCCCTGACCCTGGCAGCGCGGCGCCCGACGGGACTCGCCGGGCTGGTGTTGTCCGGCGGTTTCGCCGCCAATCCCCTGCCACGCTGGAAGGGCATCGCCGCGCGCGCGTCGCGATTCGCCAACGGCCCGCTGTACCTCCGGGGCACGTTGGCCTTCCACGCCTGGCAACTGGCATCGCGGTTCGACGCGACGGCCGAGATTCCCCACACCCAGGGCGACTACCGCCGTCTCTTCGCCAAGAACACCCCGCGGCGCAGCTACACCGCTCGGGTCACCTCGGTGATCAACTTCGACATCCGCGACCGGTTGAACCAAGTCGATGTACCCACGCTGCTCATCACCCCGGACGACGACAAACTCGTCGGGGAGCAGGCCGCCGCGGACATGCTCGCCGGGATCCGCAACGCCCGCGAGGTGCGGCTGCCGAAAACCGGGCACATGTTTCGCTTCACCCATCCCGATCTGTACGGGAGGACGGTCACCGACTTCGTCGACGACGTCGTGGGCGGCAGCTCGGTCGACGCGGGTGGCCGATGAGACCCGGTGAAGAGCTCCGCTACTTGGTGCTGGCCGCTCAGCGCGAGGGAAACCGGATACTTGCCGCCCGACTCAAACCCCTGGGGCTGACACCGGCGTGGGCCGAAGCGATCACCGTGCTCGCCGATCGGGAACCGCTGACGATCCGCGAACTCGGGCACTTGCTGGTGTGCGAGGGAGATCACCCCAGCCGCCTGGTGAGCCGGATGGTCGCCGCCGGCCTGCTGACGGCTCAGCCTTCGCCCGACGATGTCCGGGCGCGCTGCCTGCGGCTCACTCCGGCTGCCCGAAAGCTCCTGCCGACCATCCGGCGGGTCGAGAACGATCTGCACACTGCGATCGAGCAGCGGTTTCCCCCCGCCCAGCTGCGAGCCTGCCGGGCCGTGCTCGCCGGCTTCGTGGAGGGCCTTACTGCCGGCGAAGCATTGTCGCGGCGACGCTCCTGAATGGGAGCGTACCGGGAAACTCGATGTTGACAGTGTGAACACGATGAGTAAAGTTCACGGTGTGAACATGCCGTCGTCGTGGGAGCCGGTTCGCCGGGCTCGTTGTGTCGCACTGACTACCTACAAGAAGGACGGCACCCCTGTGACCACTCCGATGTGGGTGGCCGTCGACGGGAACCGGATCCTGACCACGTCGGACTTCGATGCCTGGAAACTCAAGCGCATCGAGCGCAACCCGCGGGTGCGGCTGGCGCCGTGCACGATTCGCGGCCGGGTGACCGGCGGGTTCGTCGATGGTCAGGCGCGAGTGCTGAGCCCGGCCGAGACCGACGAGGCCATTGCGGGCAAGAAGCGGCGCTATGCGCTGTTCCGCGTGATGGTGCGAGTCCGCAAACCCCAGGTCGGTATCGAGATCACCCCGGAGGACGCGTGATGAAAACAAACAATATCTACTTGCAGGGCAACTTCGCCCCGGTCGAATCCGAAGTCACGGCCTTCGACCTTGAGGTCATCGGGCAGATCCCGGCCGAACTCGAGGGCCGCTACCTGCGCAACGGACCCAACCCGGTGACCGTCGACAAACCCGAGCAGCACCACTGGTTCGCCGGACCCGGCATGGTCCACGGCGTGCGACTGCGCGACGGCCGCGCCGAGTGGTACCGCAACCGCTACGTGCGCAGCCAGGCAGTGTGCGCAGCTCTCGGCGAGACGGTCGCCGAGGAGCGGCCCACCAGTTCGCCGAACACCAATGTGGCCGCGTGGGCGGGCCGGACGCTGGCGCTGGTGGAGGCTGGTGGTGCGCCGGTGGAAATCGGTTATGAACTCGACACCGTCGGGGCACGTCCGTTCGGCGCTGTGCCGCCGGGCGGCTTCACCGCGCACCCCAAGTACGATCCGCAGACCGGTGAGTGGCACGCCATGTGTTACGCGTGGGCGCAGTGGCTCGACCACATCAAGTACGTGGTCGTCGGCGCCGACGGCGCGGTGTCCAAGACCGTCGATGTCCCGTTGCCGGGCATGGTGATGGTGCACGACATGTCACTGACACGTAGTTACGCGGTGATCTACGACCTGCCGGTGACCGTCGACTTCGATCTCGTTGGCGCGGGCCGATTCCCGTTCCGCTGGAACCCCGACTACACCCCGCGCATCGGCCTGCTTCCGCGCACCAGCACCGACGCCGCCGACATCATCTGGTGTGAGCTCGACCCCTGTTACGCCTACCACCCGATGAACGCCTATGACGCCGAGGACGGCACGGTTGTCATCGACATCTGCCGTTACGACCGGATGTTCGACCGCGACATCCTCGGGCCGGCCGGGGACTGCCTGCCCAGTCTGTACCGCTGGACGGTCGATCCGGTGCGCCGGAAAGTTCGTGAGCAGCAACTCGACGACCGCACGATGGAGTTCCCCCGCGTCGCACCCTCGGTCTCGGCGAGCCGACACCGGTTCGGCTACGGCGCCGGTGTCGCGGACGGTTTCATTGCCGGCGACATCTATAAGCACGACCTGCAGGCGGGCACCGTAGAGGTCCACACCGTCGGTGCGGGCCGCGGTTCGGGTGAACCCGACTTCGTTCCGAGGGAGAACCCGGTGAGCGAGGACGACGGCTGGCTGATGAGTCTCGTCTATGACTCCCGCGCTGATCGCAGCGAACTGCTGATCCTCGACGCTCTTGACGTCACCGCCGAACCGCTCGCCAGAGTCCCTTTGCCGCAGCGGGTTCCGTTTGGCTTCCACGGCAACTGGATCAGCGATCACGCAGTAGCCGGCACGGTGGCGAAGTGAGCGCGCTCAACAAGCGGGTCGAAACGAGGGTCGGGACGCTGGCGGTCGCCGACAGCGGCAGCGTTGAGGGCAGCGGTGAGCCGGTGGTGCTGTGGCCCTCGCTGTTCAGCGACCACCGGCTCTACCGTCAGGTCACCGGTCTGCTGGGTGGGCAGTGGCGGACGATCTGCATCGACGGACCCGGCTTCGGTCAGAGCAGCCCGCCGGCCGGGGACGTCCAGCCCGGCGTGCATGCCGCGGCGGTGGTCGACCTGCTCGACGAACTGGGCATCGAGAAGGCCGTCGTCGCCGGCTGCTCCTGGGGCGGACAGGTCGCCGCGCACGCAGGGGTGCAGGCACCCGAGCGCACCGCGGCGGTGCTGATGATGAACACCCCGCTGGCACCCAGCCTGGGTGGGCACCGCATGCAGGTGCTCGGCACCCGCCTGATGGGCTCGACCGCGTTCTGGGGCAAAGGTGTGGCTCGGTCGATGATCGCGTCACCCACCAAGCAGACCCACCCGGAACGGGTGGCGGACTTCGTGGCCGCTTTCGGCGACTTCGACCGCGCGGCGGCGACGGATACGGTGCGCACCGTGCTGGCCCGCTCTCCCGGCCTGGCCGAGGTGCTGCCGCGGCTGCGGGTGCCGACGACGATCCTGATGGGCGCGCAGGATGCGCTGTATCCGCCGGACGAAGCTATGCCGTTGGCCCGGCTGGCCGTCGGAGCAAGCATCGAGGTCGTTCCATGGTGCGGGCACCTGGCCCCGCTGGAGGCCCCCGAAGCCGTTGTCGACGCGCTGAATTCATTCCACTTGAAGGTCTGAGGAATGGACCTCATTGAAACCCTGCGCAGTACCGGGGCGGTGCGCGAGTTCACCGACGAACCGGTCGCCGATGACGTCGTGGCGCGCATCCTCGACGCCGCCCGGTTCGCGCCCAGCGGCGGTAACGCCCAGTCCTGGCACGTGGTGGTGATCAAGGACCAGAGCACCCGCAGGCGATTGCGGGATCTCTACGTTCCCGGTTGGCGGGACTACCTGGCGATGAGTGTCGCCGGCCTGCGCCCGTGGGCGCCGGGCAATGATCCCGCCGTCGAAGCGGCGGCGGTGGCGG
>JAIOQK010000321.1 GCA_021413425.1 Mycobacterium sp. | reverse complement strand
GTTGCGGCAGTTGGCGATCCGCACCTTCACCGCCCTGGACTGCCAGGGGCTGGCCCGGGTGGACTTCTTCCTCACCGACTCCGGTCCACTGGTCAACGAGATCAACACCATGCCCGGGTTCACCACCATCTCGATGTACCCGCAGATGTGGGCCGCCAGCGGCGTGGACTACAGCACCCTGCTGGGCACCATGGTGGACACCGCACTGGCACGGGGCACCGGACTGCGCTGACTACGCGGGCCCGGGTCTGATCGGCATCGCCGGCATGGTCCGGGCGATCACCTCGGACAGCGTCTGGATGGGTGTCGGACCCGAGCCGTCCGGCAGCGTGATCGCCACATACACCGCCCGGTCCACCGCGATCCAGGTGCTGCGCGCGGTGTCGGCGCCGCCCGTCCCGGAATCGCTCAGGCGCAGCCACTGCACGTCATCGACCATCTGCAACGGTCTGCCCACCACGAACTCCGCGGGCCGGTCCAGTCCGCAGCGCATGATCACCGGTTCGGCACCCGTGGTGTCCGGTGAGCGCCAGGCCGCCGCGCCCTCCGGAACCGGGTCCACGGCAGCGGCGCGGGAGTAGTCGCCCAGTCGTTCAGGCAGTGTCGCGAGCAGCGATCGGCACTCGGGAGCACCCGACTGCGGGGCGGGTACCGCCGCGATCGCGACCGGTGGCATCGGGGTGCGCCGGGTGGCGGCGACGGCGAGCACCGCGCCGACGGCGAGCACGGCCACCGCCAACGCGGCGATCAGCAGCGCGCGCGGCGGGGCGTCCGGGGAATCACCGCGCATTCGAACCCTCCGTGGCCGCCCCTAGACTGACGGCCTTAAAACTATCGCAGCGTGGCGGGAGGAGTGCGGTGGCAGAGCGTCCCGAGCCCACGGTGCACGAGGTCGGTGAGTTCGCGCTCATCGACCGGTTGGTGGCCGGCCGCCGTATGCCCGACGGTGTGCAGGTGGGGCCCGGCGACGACGCCGCGGTGGTGGACGCTCCCGATGGCCGGGTGGTGATCACCACCGACATGCTGGTGGCCGACAGGCATTTCCGGCTGGACTGGTCCACCCCGCACGAGATCGGCCGCAAGGCCATCGCGCAGAACGCCGCCGACATCGAGGCGATGGGCGCGCGCCCGACCGCCTTCGTCGTCGCCTTCGGCGCACCGCCGGACACCTCAGCCGCCGCAGCGCAGGAACTCACCGACGGCCTGTGGGCCGAGGCGGCGCAGGCCGGTGCCGGCATCGTCGGCGGTGATCTGGTGGCCAGCCCGCAGTGGGTGGTGTCGGTGACCGCCCTCGGCGATCTCGGCGGACGCGCCCCGGTGCTGCGCAGTGGAGCACGCGCCGGTGCGGTGATCGCCGTCGCCGGCGAGCTCGGCCGTTCGGCCGCCGGATTCGCGCTGTGCCGCAACGGTATCGACGGGTTCGACGATCTGCGAAGCCGCCACCGGGTTCCCCGCCCGCCCTACGGGCAGGGCCGCATCGCCGCCGGTGCCGGCGCGCAGGCGATGACCGATATCTCCGATGGCTTGCTCGCCGATCTCGGGCATATCGCCGCCGCCTCAGGCGTGGTGATGGACCTGCACTCCGACGCCCTGCGCCCGGACGTCGAAGCGGTGACACCCGCCGCACGGGCGGCCGGTGTGGACCCGTGGGATCTGGTGCTCGCCGGCGGTGAGGACCACGCACTGGCGGCCTGCTTTCCCGGCGAGGTGCCACCCGGGTGGCGCGTCATCGGCACGGTGGGTGCCGGTGATGCGGCGGTGCTGTTCGACGGCCGACCGCGGCCGGGTAGCACCGGTTGGCAATCGTTCGACTGAGATAGGTTGCGCCGATGAGATGGACCAGCCCGTGACGGCCCGGCCCCTGGATGAACTCGTCGACGCGGGCTGGGCGGCCGCGCTGGCGCCGGTGGCCGGTCAGGTTGCGGCGATGGGGGAGTTCCTGCGCGCGGAGATCGACGCCGGCCGGCGGTACCTGCCGGCCGGGGCGAATGTATTGCGGGCCTTCGGCTTTCCCTTCGATCAGGTGCGGGTGCTCATCGTCGGCCAGGATCCGTACCCGACACCCGGGCACCCGGTGGGCCTGAGTTTCTCGGTGGCACCCGAGGTGTCGCCCCTGCCGCGCAGCCTGGCCAACATCTTCACCGAGTACACCGCCGACCTGGGTTACCCGCTGCCGGCCAGCGGCGACCTGACTCCGTGGGCGCAGCGCGGGGTGATGCTGCTCAACCGTGTTCTGACCGTGGCGCCCGGAACACCGGCGTCGCACCGGGGCAAGGGTTGGGAGGCGGTGACCGACTGCGCCATCCGCGCGTTGGTGGCGCGACAGCGGCCGTTGGGGGCGCTCCTGTGGGGCCGCGACGCCGCGACCCAGAAGCCGATGCTCGGCCACGCCGCGACCATCGAGTCCGCGCATCCC
>JAIOQK010000320.1 GCA_021413425.1 Mycobacterium sp. | reverse complement strand
CATCGAGGGCAGCAGATCCGGCTGGGCGATCGGTGCGACGACCATGGCCGCAGCGCCGACGGTCGCGATGCCCGCGACCATCTGCGAACGAAGTGAGATTTGCATGTTCGGAATCCTCCAGATGGGGTCGTAGGCTGACGCCGCCACCGTACCTGAGAAACCCCTGAGCGCCAACCTCGCCGGTCTACGGTGTCGCGCTTCCAGCAGCAAATGCCCAGCCCAACGCCGAAAGTTAGTTCGGTTTCCCAATTTGCGAGCAACCGCCGGATCTGCAGCGAACACCAAGCAGCCGAGTGTCCTAAGGCCTGACAACCCTTGCCTGAGAGGAGCCTGACAGCCCTACCGCAGGGCCGCGAGAATCGCGTCGGCATACTGCGGGCGACAGACCAGCAGGTCTGGCAGCAGTGGATCAGGCCGGTTGTAGACCAGCGGCGAGCCGTCGATCCGCGAGGCATGCAAGCCGGCGGCCCGTGCGACGGCCACCGGGGCCGCGGAGTCCCACTCGTACTGCCCCCCGGAGTGCACGTAGATCTCGGCGCGGCCCTGCGCGACGGCGGCCACCTTGGCCCCCGCCGAGCCCAACTCGACCATGGTCCCGCCCAGGGCGTCACAGACCTGCGCGGCCTGCGGCGACGGGCGGGTCCTCGAGACCAGGATGCGCGGGACGGCAGGCGGTGGCGGGGGCCCAGGCACGGCGGGGGTGGCCAACGTGACGCCGTGCGCGGGCAGTGCGACCGCGCCGGCCACCAGGTCGCCGTCGGCCCACAGCGCCACGTGCACCGCCCAGTCCAGGCGATCGAGCTCGGAGAACTCGCGGGTTCCGTCGAGGGGGTCGATGATCCACACCCGGTTCGCCGAGAGCCGCCGGGCGTCGTCGGCCCCCTCCTCGCTCAGCACCGCGTCGCCGGGCCGCGCCGCGGCAAGTTCGGCCATCAGATAATCGTGCGAACGCTTGTCGCCCGCCGCTTTGCGCTCCTCGGCCGGTGCGGCGGCCAATTCGTCACGGACGCCCAGCAGCAGTTCCCCGGCACCGGTCGCCAGCGCAGCGGCCAGGTCATGATCGTTCACGCGCGAGACTCCAGCAGGTCGATCACCTGGTGGGCCAACTCGGCCGCGGTGTACTCCGGTGTCAGCCGGAGATCCGGATCCTTGGGCCGCTGATAAGGGCTGTCGATTCCGGTGAAGTGGGTGATCTCACCGCGTCGGGCCTTGGCGTAGAGCCCTTTGGGATCGCGGCGCTCGCAGTCCTGCAGTGGAGTGTCGACGAACACCTCAAAGAACTCGATACCCGCATCGGCGTGCACCGCGCGGGCCGCCTCGCGGTGTTCGGACATCGGGCTGATCGCCGGCACCAGCACCGTCAGCCCGGCGTCGGCCATCAGGGTCGCTACGTGCGCCAGCCGGCGCAGGTTCTCGGCGCGGTCGGCCATCGAGAAGCCGAGGTCGGCGTTGAGGCCGTGCCGCAGATTGTCGCCGTCGAGGATGTAGGCCGGGTTGCCGTGCTCGAGCAGGATCTGCTCGACCAGCACCGCCACCGAGGACTTACCGGAGCCCGACAGTCCGGTGAACCAGACGGTGCGGCCCTTGGTGAGCCGGTCGGCAGCGCTGACCAGCGACTGGTGGCGCACGGTGTTCGGCGACGCGGTGCGAGAGGCGGCGGGGGTGGTGTCGCGCACCATCCCGGCGGCGACGGTGACGTTGGTGTCGGCGTCGATCAGGATGAACGATCCGGTGGCCGCGTTGCGGGTGTACTCGTCGAGCAGTAGCGGCACCTGGGTGCGCAGCGACACCCGCCCGAGCTCGTTGAGCTTGAGCGCGGTGGCGCTCTTGTCACGGTGCAGCGTGTTGACGTCGAGGCGGTAGTCCAGCGCGGTGACCCGCGCGCGGGTGGTCCGGGTGGTGTGCTTGATGATGTAGTCGCGGCCCGGTTCCAGCGTCGCCTCGTCGGCCATCCAACAGACGGTGGCGTCGAACTCCACGGTGGCCGCGGGCTGATTCTGCGGCCGGGCCAGCATGTCACCGCGTGAGATATCGATGTCATCGGCCAGGCTGATCGACACCGCCATCGGCGGAAACGCTTCTGAGACAGGCCCTTCCGGACCGTCGATCGTGGTGATCCGGGTGGTCTTGCCACCCGGCAGCACCACCACCTCGTCGCCGGGGCGCATGATCCCGGAGGCGACGGTGCCGGCGTAGCTGCGATGGTCGGCGTGGGTCAGTGTCTGCGGGCGGATCACGTACTGAACCGGGAAGCGCACGTCGACGAGGTTGCGGTCACCGGCGATATAGACGTCCTCGAGATGGCTCAGCAGAGGCGGTCCGTCGTACCAGGGAGCCTTCGCGGATTTGGTGACCACATTGTCGCCGTTGAGCGCGGACATCGGGATGGTGGTGACGTCGTGGATGTCCAGCCGTGCGGCGAAGGCGTGGAACTCGTCGCGGATCCAGTTGAACCGTTCCTGATCCCAGTCGATGAGGTCCATCTTGTTGACCGCGAGCACGATGTGCTGGACGCCGAGCAGTGAGGCCAGGAACGCGTGCCGGCGGGACTGCTCGAGCAGGCCGTGGCGGGCGTCGACCAGAACGATCACCAGTTGCGCGGTGGAGGTGCCGGTGACCATGTTGCGGGTGTACTGGATGTGCCCGGGGGTGTCGGCGATGATGAATTTGCGCCGGGCGGTGGCGAAGTAGCGGTAGGCGACGTCGATGGTGATGCCCTGTTCGCGCTCCGAACGCAGGCCGTCGGTCACCAGCGCAAGGTCGGTGTAGTCGTTGCCGCGTTCCTTGGAGGTCCGCTCGACGGCTTCGAGTTGGTCTTCCATCACGGCCTTGGAGTCATACAGCAGCCGGCCGATCAGCGTGGACTTGCCGTCGTCGACGGAGCCCGCGGTGGCCAATCGGAGCAGGGTCGCCATCAGCTGTGCACTCTCTTCTTCGCGCAAGCGCTCATCAG
>JAIOQK010000052.1 GCA_021413425.1 Mycobacterium sp. | reverse complement strand
GACATCGCGCAGGCGCGCGACCGCTTGGCGCTCACCGTCGATTCGCTGGCCGAGCGCGCCAACCCCCAGCGCCTGGCCGATGATCTGAAGTCCGCCGTGTTCCGGTTCATCAAGAAGCCCGCGGTGGCCGCAACCCTGGCCTGAATCGGCGCCATCACCGTGGTCGTGGTGGTGCGCAGCATCCGTCGCTGAGAGTCTCAGTCGCGGCGAAACCAGCCGGGCAACGACAGCCGGCGCCCCGGCGGGTTGGCCCGCATCCCGACCCGGCTGCAGGAGTAGATCCGAATGGCATCGGCGCCACTACCGGGATGCTGCGTCCCGGGCCGATCGGTTGCCATGACGATTCCTTAACTGTGGACTGCTCAGACGGTCGCGCGCTGGACCTCCAGCGAATATGAGAAGAGAGTAATCCACAAGATAACGCCATGTCAACGCGCATTGAATGTCGCGTGTCGCAACCTGCAGTTAATCAGCCACTCAGCTGGTGGCGTTTTCGCTACCGCGGGGGTATCCGCCGCCGTCGGTGGCGATGTGGACGTGGTTGTAGTGGTTGGCGTCGGGGGAGCCGAGGTCGGCCATCCGGCGTGGTGTGCCCTTGGCCGGGAAGTAGGTCCGCTGCCAGATGACGTGCACCAACCCAAATTTCTCGGCATTGGCGAAGGCGAAGGCGACAATCCGGTCGCCGAGCTCGCGGCCGGCCACGCTGCGGTGGTCCGGGATGATCACGTCGATGGCGAGGCCTTCGGGATGCCATCGCATGCTGTCCGGGCGGACGCCGCCGATGTCGGTGATCGCCGGGAAGCGCGCGCTGATGGCGCGTTTCGCCAGGATGGTCCTGACCTGCAGACCGCGCTCCGATCCCACCCCGGGGGGCAGCGCCTGGGGTGGCGGGAAGGCCGAAGGCCGCGGTGATGACGGGGGCAACCCGTCGACCTCTACCAGGCATGATAGTGACCGTATCGTTACATACGGGACTGGTGTTACTGCTGGTGCGCCGTCAGGGTTTCGAACCCCGGACCCGCTGATTAAGAGTCAGCTGCTCTACCAACTGAGCTAACGGCGCGTGCCGCCGACAATAACAGGCGCTTGGTGATCACGGGAAATCTGTCCGTGTGGGGTCCTGACCTGCGAACTCGCGCACCTTCTTCGGGTTCCCTTAACATTGGTCAATGCGCCATCGTGGATCGGTCAGCCGTGTGCTCGCCGCCGCCGTGGCGGCGTCGATGGTGGTGGCCGGAGCCGGTGCCTGCAGTTCCGGCTCGTCGGCCCAAAAAGTACTGGCCGACAAGGGCATCCCGTACGGCAATCAACTGGTGCCGATCGTCACCGCCACGGTGAGCGACGGCGCGGTGGGCGTACCGGTGGATCAGCCCGTCACGCTCAGCGTCGCCGGCGGTGTGCTCGGCCCGGTATCCATGGTCGATGACGCCGGTGACGTCGTGCCGGGAGAAGTGGGTTCCGACGGCGTCACCTGGTCGACAACCGAACCGCTGGACTACAACCAGCGCTACACGCTCACCGCTTCCGCACTGGGCCTGGGCGGCATCACCAACAAGACACTGGCGTTCCAGTCGCACTCGCCGGCCAACCTCACCATGCCGTACCTGTCGCCCCTCGATGGCGAAGTCGTGGGCGTGGGGCAGACCATCGCGGTCCGCTTCGACGAGAACATTCCAGACCGTCTCGCCGCGCAGAAGGCCATCACCGTCACCACCTCACCATCTGTGGAGGGGGCTTTCTACTGGGTGAGTAATCGCGAGGTGCGTTGGCGGCCAGTGGATTTCTGGAATCCGGGCACCTTCGTCGATGTCGCGGTGAACACCTACGGTGTCGACCTCGGTGACGGCCTCTACGGCCAGCAGAACCGGGCCGCGAAGTTCACCATCGGTGATCGGCTGATCGCCATCGCCGACGATGACACCAAGCAGTTGACCATCCGCCGCAACGGCGAGGTCGTCAGAACCATGCCCATCTCGATGGGCAAGGACAGCACGCCGACGCCCAACGGCGTCTACATCATCGGCGACCGATACCGGCAGCTGATCATGGACTCGTCGACCTACGGGGTGCCGTCCAACTCACCGAACGGCTACCGCCTCGAAGTCGACTGGGCCACCCAGATGTCCTACAGCGGCGTCTATGTGCACTCCGCACCCTGGTCGGTGGGCTCCCAGGGGTCCGCCAACGTCAGTCACGGCTGCCTCAACGTCAGTCCCGCCAACGCCCAGTGGTTCTTCGACAACACCAAGCGCGGGGACATCGTCGAGGTGCAGAGCACCGTCGGATCGGTGCTCGCAGGCACCGAGGGCCTCGGCGACTGGAACATCCCCTGGACCGTGTGGAAGGCCGGCAACGCCACGCAGGCGCGCTGACTCCCGCCGCCAGCGAATGTGCAAATCCACTCCGCTTAGGTTATTCTCAGGTTTGCTTCGCCGACGGCGAATACTGACCAGGAGACCAACAGATGCAGATCTCAGTCCGCTCGTACCTGACCGCAGGGACGGTGGCCGTGGTCGGAGCAGGCGCAATCGCGCTGGCTCCGATCGTTCCCGCCACCAGTCCGGCCGCGTTCGCGTTGCCGACGCCCGCCGTCGCGGAAGTGAGCCTGACCGCGCTGAGCCTCTCGCTCAACGACGTCCTTGGTTTGCTGCAGAACTTCGGCATCGGCGGCACCCTGCCCGACATCCTGACCGCACTGCCGTCGCTGCTGCCGACCGACATCATCAACGCCGTCGTCACCGAGTTCGTCACCCAGGCCGGCCCGTTGGTCACCGCGGCGGCCACCGAGGTGTTCGGCTACCTCGGAACCGCAGTCACCGGACTGTTCGTCGGACCCGACTCGATCCCGGTGCGCTTCGGCGATGCCCTCGCCGCGATCCCCGCGGTGCTGGTGTCGGCTATCGGCTCGTTGTCCACCGGCGACATCGCGACCGCCCTGGCCACCATCACCGCCGGGCTGGCGGCACCGGTCAGCGGCATCAGCCAGGCGATCTCCGATGCCACCACGGCCTTACAGGATTTCGTGACGACACAGGTCAACGGATTGATCACCGTGCTGCCCGGGGTGTTGTTCAGCGCCGTGCAGGCGGTGATCGGCAACAACCTGCAGACCCTGATCGGCTCGATCGGAACCGCGATCTCGAATCTGTTCGGTGGTCTGATCCCGGCGGCGGCCAGCGTCAGCGCCGCGGCGAGTGTCTCGGCACCGAACGGGGCTCTGCCCCGGTCGTCGGCCGTCGTGCCCGCTTCGGCGGCGGCTCTGCCGGTGTCGGTGGCTCCGGCGGTACAGCCCGCGGAGTCCGCGACCCCGGCCGATCTCGACGTCGCGCCCGCGCCCTCGGCGCAGCGGGAGCAGACGACAGTCAAGTCGCGGAGCCGTGCGGCTCTGGCCAAGCCGGCGGCGGCCTCCGATGCGACCGCTGCGACGGCGGAACCCTCAGCGCCGTCGACCCCCCGTGCGGCGGGTAAGGCGGGAGCTGTGCGGGCGGCGGCGAAGGCAGCAGCCGAGTAACTCAGCGGAACGCAAAGACGCCCCCGGGAAAGCCCGGGGGCGTCTTTGCGTTGGGGTGGCTGACGGGACTCGAACCCGCGACAGCCAGGATCACAACCTGGTGCTCTACCAACTGAACTACAGCCACCATCGCCGCACGAAGCGGCCTGTCGATACTAGCCGTTATCGGCTTCGGTGTCCGAATCGTTTTCCGGGCCGTTCTCCAGTTCGGCGACCGCGTCGGCGATCTCGCTGGTAGACGGTCCCGGTAGCGGGACGAAGGCGGTGCGCCGGTAGTACCGGAGCTCGCGAATCGACTCCTGGATGTCGGCCAGGGCCCGATGCGCGAGGCCCTTTTCCGGCTGTCCGTAATAGATCCGCGGATACCAGCGGCGGCACAGTTCCTTGATCGAGCTGACATCGATCATCCGGTAGTGCAGGAACTCGTCGAGTTCGGGCATGTCCCGGGCCAGGAATCCGCGGTCGGTGGCGATGGAATTACCGCACAGCGGCGCGGTTTTGGGGGAGGGGACGTGACTGCGGATGTAGTCGAGCACCATCTCCTGCGCCGCGGCCACATCGATGGTCGAGGTGCGAACCTCCTCGGTGAGACCGGAGCGGCTGTGCATCCGGGCTACGACTTCGATCATCGAGTCCAGCGCCTCGTCATCGGTGTGGATCACCAGGTCGATGCCCTCGCCGAGGATGTTGAGATCGGCATCGGTCACCAGAGCAGCGATCTCGATCAGACGGTCGGACCGAAGGTCCAGGCCGGTCATCTCGCAGTCGATCCACACCAATTGATCACGCACAGCGAACAACAGTATTCCCTCCCCGACCAAGTGGTCTTCGGTGCCCGACCAAGTAGTCTTCGGTGCCATGACGGAAACGACCGCCACCGGCGAAACCACCCCCGCCCAGCAGATCGCCGCCGGCTACGCGACGGCCGGGCAGGCCCTCGAACTCGGCTCGGTGCTGGTCGGCGGTCAGGTGGATCCGGCAGCGCAGGTTCGCATCCCGCTGGCCATGATGAACCGCCACGGCCTGGTGGCCGGCGCCACCGGCACAGGCAAGACCAAGACCCTCCAGGTGATCGCCGAGCAACTGTCCGCCGCCGGCGTACCGGTGGTGATGGCGGACTTCAAGGGCGACCTGTCCGGGCTGACGCGGCCGGGGGAGGCCGGGGAGAAAGTCACCCAGCGCGCCGCCGACACCGGCGACCAGTGGGTGGCCGCGCCGTTCCCGGTGGAGTTCCTGTCCCTGGGCACCGGGGGCTTGGGGGTGCCGGTGCGCGCCAGCATCTCCGCCTTCGGGCCGATCCTGCTGTCGAAAGTCCTCGGGCTCAACCAGAACCAGGAGTCCACCCTCGGCCTGATCTTCCACTACGCCGATCAGCAGGGCCTGCCGCTACTGGACCTGAAGGATCTGCGTTCGGTCATCACATTCCTGACCAACACCGACGAGGGCAAGGCGGAGCTGAAGACACTGGGCGCGGTGTCCGGCCAGACCGCCGGGGTCATCCTGCGCGCGCTGGTGAACCTCGAGGCCGACGGTGGCGACACCTTCTTCGGTGAGCCCGAACTCGAACCGGCGGATCTGCTGCGCGTCGACGAGCAGGGCCGGGGCATCATCACCCTGTTCGAGGTGGGGGATCAGGCGTCCCGGCCGGTGATGTTCTCGACGTTCCTGATGTGGGTGCTGGCCGAACTGTTCAACGAACTGCCCGAGGTCGGCGACGTCGACAAGCCCAAGCTGGTGTTCTTCTTCGACGAGGCGCACCTGTTGTTCAAGGATGCCTCCAAGGCGTTCATGGATCAGGTCGAGCAGACGGTGAAGCTGATCCGCTCGAAGGGCGTGGGTGTGTTCTTCTGCACGCAGCTGCCCACCGACGTTCCCAACGCGGTGCTGTCACAGCTCGGTGCGCGTATCCAGCATGCGCTGCGGGCATTCACCCCGGATGATCAGCAGGCTCTGGCCAAGACGGTGCGCACCTATCCCAAGACCGAGTTCTATGATCTGGCAACGGATCTCACCTCGCTGGGCATCGGCGAGGCGATCGTCACGGTGCTCTCCGAACGGGGTGCACCCACACCGGTGGCGTGGACGCGACTGCGCTCTCCGCGCTCGCTGATGGACACCATCGGGCCGGACTACATCAAGGCGGCCGCGCAGGCCAGTCCGCTGTTCCTGACATACGGACCGACGGTGGACCGCGAGTCGGCCTACGAGATGCTGGCTGCGAAGATGGCGCCGCCGGCCGAAACAACTACCGGCACAGACGGGGAGTCGGTGGATCTGCCGCCGATCCTGCCGACCGGCATAGATTTGCCTCCGATGCCGGCGCCGGTCGAGAAGGTCGAACCCGGCATGCTGGAGAAGATGATGGACAACCCCGCCTTCAAGAACGCCCTGCGCTCGGCCGGCACGGTGATTGGCCGCGAGGTCACCCGCAGCATTTTCGGAACAGCCCGGCGCCGCAGACGATAGCGAGTCAGTCGCCGCCGAGCTTGCGGTACACCGCGCCCACGATCGGCGTCACGATCGCCCGCGGCGCGTAGCCGCTGGCAACCGACATGGCCTTGGACGTCAGGCCGGGCACGACGCGCATCTTGTTGCGCTCCAACCCATCCAGCGACAGTTGCGCGGTGTGTTCGACTGAGATCCACAGGAAGTCCGGGATCAGTCTGTCCACTAACGATGCCTCTTTGGGATCGGGCGCCTGGGTGCGCACCGGTCCGGGGGCCAGCAGGGTGACGTGAATTCCGCTGTCGCGCAACTCCCCCCGCAGCGATTCGCTGAAGGTGTTGGCAAACGCCTTACTGGCGGCGTAGGTCGCGTTATTCGGGATCGGCGAGTTGCCCGCTGCCGACCCGGAGATCAGAATTCCGCCCGCGCGGCGTTCCAACATCCCCGGCAGCACCGCCAGCACCAGATCGTGCACACCGAGCACGTTGAGCTGGACCTGATCCTTCTCCGCCGTGGGGTCGAGCTTGGCCACCGGACCGAACGTCGCGGTACCCGCGTTGGCGCACAGGATGGAGATGTTGCGCCGGGACAGTTCGTCGGCCAGTTCCGTTCGCTGGTCGGGGTCGGCCAGATCGACCGCGCGCACCTCGACGATCACCCCGTACCGATCGGCCAGCCGTGCCGCCAGGCCGGCCAGCACCTCCTCCCGTCGCGCGGTGATGATCAGGCTGTGGCCGCGGGCGGCCAACTCGGTGGCCAGTGCCTCACCGATGCCCTGGGAGGCACCGGTGACGACGGCTCGACTGTCCGGGGAGGGCGCGGGAACTGCCATGGCGTAATCGTAGGGATAGGGTGGCGCGCATGATCAGGCCCAGGGTCATCACCTGGGCTCTGTGGGACTGCGGCGCCACGGGTCTGAACGCCATCGTGGTGACGTTCGTGTTCTCGGTGTACCTCACCGGGACCGTCGGCGACGGACTGCCGGGCGACACCTCGCCGGCGAGTTGGCTGGGCCGGGCGCTGACCGTCTCCGCGGTGTTCGTCGCTCTTCTCGCGCCGCTGACCGGGGTGCTGGTTGCGGCGCCGCACCGCCGTCGGGTGGTGCTGACAGCCCTGACCGTTGCGGCCGCGGTGTTCACCGCCGCCATGAGCCTCATCGGCGACGATCCGCACTACCTCTTCCCCGGGCTGGTGTTGCTGGCAGCGACGGCGGCGTGCAGCGACCTCGCCGGTGTGCCGTACAACGCGATGCTGCGGCAGTTGTCCACCCCGGCCACCGCGGGGCGGATCTCCGGTCTGGGCTGGGCGGCGGGATACGCCGGAAGCGTCGTGCTGCTGTTGGGTGTCTACGTCGGGTTCATCAGCGGCGACGGGCCCTACCGGGGGCTGCTGCGGTTGCCGGTGCTCGACGGAGTCAACGTGCGCGCGGCCATGATCGCGGCGGCCTGCTGGCTGATTGTGTTCGCTCTGCCCCTGCTGCTGACGGCGCCCGGTGCGTCCGACACCCCCACCGACCCCGGCGGCGTGCTGGCCGGTTACCGCCAGATGTGGTCCGACCTG
>JAIOQK010000316.1 GCA_021413425.1 Mycobacterium sp. | reverse complement strand
CGCCACGTTCATCAGCCGCTGTTGCGCTCCGGGGCCGATCACCCCCTGCGCGGCCAACTCCAGCCCGATGTAACCCGGTATCCCGCCGACACACGCCTGGTGCGCGACCCGCCACGCGGTATCCGGGTTCAGATTGAATCCATTGCGTTGCAGAGCCTGCATGTAGCTGTCGAACTCCGGTGTGCCCTGTTCCGGAATTGCGTTCGCCACCCCCGCCAAGGCCATAGCGGCGATAACCGCTGCGATCAGTGGTGCAGTCACACGCCTCATACATTTCCCCCTCGTGCTTACGCGCTTAGTGCTCCACGGTGTCACATACCCCTGACACCAGCCACGAAACCGCTGACGGCTGCCTTCGCATGAACCGCGGTCTGAGCTCCGCCCAACCGCTGTCACCAGTAGCGGGCGTCTTCGGTGGACCGGTCGCCGGTCAGCGCGATTCGGACCGACGTCAGGACGTCGTACTCGGTGCGCTCAGGACAGTCATACGGCGCGTCACGCTCAAGGAAGGCGCGGAGAACACCGAGGCGGTCGTCGACTGCCTGCAACGCCGACCGGCCGTCCGTCTGCCGCACGATACCGCGGTCGGCCCCGAGTTCGATGAGTGCCCAGAGCACTTCGAGATGTCCGTCGACGGCCGCCCGGTAGAGAGCCGTCTCACCCCATCGCGACAACCCGTCGATCGGTGTCCCGAGTGCGACTAGGCGCCTGATCACCGCAGCGTCCTTGGCTACGGCCAGGGCTAGCGTCGCCTTCGCCGGGTCCGCCCCATGCTCGGCGAGGAGGTCGATCATGGCCACGCTGGGGGCGTCATCCAACGGGGTGCGATGGGCGCGCGTGAATCGGGGAGAAACGCCGGCCGCGAGGAGCCTTTCAACGACCGCGGTGTGGTTCCACTCCACGGCCGTCCCGAGCAACGTTCTCCTGTCAGACAGGGTCATCAGTTCCCAGGCCCCGTCGGACAACGCCGCCTCGACCTCGCCGAGGTCGCCAGACCGACAGCCTCGCGTCAAGCGGTCGGGCGGGGATTCGGATGCTCCCCGCTCAGGTACCGGTCCACATGCCTCGTACAACTCGACCGGGATGCGCCGGACCGCGAGGGATTCCTCCTCATCCGATGCCCGGACGCGGTCGACGCCGCCGTCATCGGCAGGATCGAAGGACAACGCGCTCGTGCGGTAATTCCCTGTCAACAAACGGGTTTCGAGTCCGCGGACCAGATTGGCCGCTTCCTGCAGCCGCACGGGAACGTCATCAACACTGAGGTAGCGGCGGAAATAGTGCGGAGTGAGCCGCCAGTACAACAGCAGAGCCGTGGCGCGATCGCAGTCCGGATGCTCTGCGATGGAACGTGCGCCGGCAACACCGTTGTCCCAGTTGTATTCCAGCGCGCGGCGATGGAGGTCCGACGGTGTCACTGGAATCGCCATCGCGAGCTTCTCCTAGCTCGGCTTGAACGGACGGGGGATGGTCGATCAGTCTCCCAGGGTTGCTACGCCGCAAGTGCCGGTGCCCCCAGTCGGACTCGAACCGACACTGTGCGGATTTTAAGTCCGCTGCCTCTGCCAATTGGGCTATGGGGGCGGCCTGAAAACGGCTTCCTCAACCTACGCGACACCGTTCTGCGGCAAATTCGATGCACGACCACGCATATCATCCCGTATTCTGGGGAAGGCACACCGCCTTACCAGCGAAAAGAGATCCCGATGCGTATCGCCGAGACCAAGCGGACAGGCGGCTGCACCTGCCGCTGCAACGCCTGCAAGAGCCAGGCACACTGCAAGAACATCGGCAGCGGCTGCAAGGTCAAGCTCTAACGAGCCCGCTTGTTTGACCCCTAGGGGTCAGCTGATCGACAGCGCGATGCCATCGAGGATGTCGTGCTCGCTGACCACGAGTTCGTCGATGCCGGCCCGTTCGCCGAGTGCGGCGGCCAGTTCCTCGACGACGATCGCCCCGCCACCGATGACATCAACCCGCCCCTCGTGCATCGGGCCTAGGGCGGCGCGCTGATCCCGCGTCATCGCGATCAGTTGCTCGCAGACCTCCAGCAGATCGGCGAAACCCACCCGGGAGAGATGGATCGCCTCGGAGTCGTAAGCCGGCAACCGATGCGCCAGAGCGGCGATGGTGGTGAACGTCCCTGCCACCCCGACCCAGGTCTTTGCCCGCTGCACCGGAACGTGACGTAACGCCTCGGCGAGGCGCTCCCGCACGACGGCGCGCGCGTCGGCCACCTCGGCGGTAGTCGGCGGATCCGAATGCAGACAGCGTTCCGTCATCCGCACGCACCCGATGTCCGCGGAGAAACTCGCCTCGACCCCGCCCGCTGCGGGTCCCTTGCCGAGCACCACCTCGGTGGATCCGCCGCCGAGGTCGACGACAACGAAAGGCGCTGCGGCCGGGTCAAGTTCACCGACCGCCCCGTTGAAGGACAGTTCGGCCTCCTCGGTTCCGGTGATCACCTCGGCGATCACGCCGGGCACTACCGCTCCCAGCAATGTCGCTGTCATCGCGAAGAATGCGTCGCGGTTGGCTGCGTCGCGGGTGGCCGAGGTGGCGACCATCCGTACCTTGCCGACCTCGTAGCGGCGCATCAGTTCCGCGTAATCCGCCAGTGCGGCCTCGGTACGCGCCAGCGCGTCGGGGGCGAAGTGGCCGGTGGCGTCCACACCCTGCCCCAGTCGGACGATGCGCATCTCGCGGTGCAGGTCCGTCAGTCGCCCGCCGGCACGATCGGCGATCAGCAGCCGGATGGAGTTGGTGCCGCAGTCGATCGCCGCCACCCTGCTCGTCGCGGTCATGTCCGCCCCTCTGTCATCCACTCGTCCGCGGCCAGCACGCCCGCCATTGCGGGTTCGCCGGCCACCATGGCCAGCGCCTCGTCGCCGAACGGGTTGACGCCACGGCCCTTGGCCAGGGCGTGCGCCATCAGCACGTGCAGGCATTTCACCCGGTCGGGCATACCGCCTCCGGAGAACGTCGTCCCCAGTGGCTCGATGGCATCGCGTTCGGCGAGGTAGGACTCGTGTGCCCGCTGATAGGCCGCCGCCAGGTCGGGATCGTGTGCGAGTCGCTCGGTCATCTCGCGCATCACCCCCTCGGACTCCAGCCGGCTCGCGGCAGCCGTCAGCGCCGGTTGCCGGGCCACCGACTCGAGATCGTCGGTGTCAACCACCGGGCGGAGGCGCAGGAGGGCTGGGAACCACGGGTTCGGGAGCGGGCGGGACGGGGGCGGGCGGCCCGTGCGGGGTGTCGGCGATGGTGTGCCACAGCGCCGCGTACCAGGGGTCGCCGCTGGGGGCGATCTCGGCCTGCGGGCCCGCCTCAGGCGCTCCGGTCGCCCCCGCCGGAAGCTGGACCTGATAGGGGATCTCGCCGGGCATGACGAAGCCGAGCCGATCGCGCGCCTGGGCCGCGATGTACACCGGATCGGCGAGTTTGGCCTTCTGGCCTTCCAATTCGGCGATCTGGGCGCGCAGGGACTTCTCGCTGGCGGCCAGTTGCTTCATCTCGGTGCGCTGGGCGAAGTAGGTGCGCACCGGGCCGGCGATGGTCAGCGCCAGAACACACACCAGGACGGCCATGATCACTGCGCGGCGCGCGGTGAGCCCGAGACGCTGCTCGTTCTGCTGTGCGGTGGTGGCCGCGATGGCACGGCGGATCGGGGCGACCAGACCGTGACCGACGGACTCAGCCTGGGCCCGAAACCCGCTGCGGCGCGGTTCGCGGGCGGGGATCTTCGCCGGCCGCGATCGCCCACGCCCCGACGCACCCGGCCGCGACGCCGGGCCGCGGCGTTTGGAATCGGAGCGCTTGCCTTCTGCCACAGTCTCTTTCGCCGTCCTGCGCTACTCGGATCCGCCGAAGCGGGGGAACGCCAGATCGCCGGCATAACGGGCGGCGTCGCCGAGTGCGTCCTCGATGCGCAGCAACTGGTTGTACTTGGCCACCCGCTCGCTGCGGGCCGGGGCGCCCGTCTTGATCTGGCCGCTGCCCACGGCGACGGCGAGGTCGGCGATGGTGGTGTCCTCGGTTTCGCCGCTGCGGTGACTCATCATCGTGCGGTAGCCCGCGTTGTGCTCCACCCAGCCGTCCCAGTCGTCCTCGCTCAGGGGGTCCTCGATGGACACCAGCGGGTAGCCGTCCAACAGGGTGACGTAGAACTCGCCCATCTGCGTCGAGGTGCGGTCCTGCTTCTCGAAGCTGTAACCCGTTCCTGCGGTGTAGAACTCGGTGGCGGCCACATCCAGAGCCAATGCGATGTCAGAGCCGGGCTTGAAGCCGGCGATCTCGATGGCCGAGCAGATCAGATCCAGCGCCGCCTTGGTGCCAGCGACATCGGGCGCGAAACCGCCCTCATCACCGAGGCCGGTGGCCAGACCCTGCTTCTTGAGCACCGCTTTGAGTGCGTGGTACACCTCCGCGCCCCAGCGCAGCGCTTCGCGGAAGTTGGGCGCGCCGATGGGCGCCACCATGAATTCCTGGACATCGACGCCGGTGTCGGCGTGCGCACCGCCGTTGAGGATGTTCATCATCGGCACCGGCAGGATGTGCGCATTGGGTCCGCCGAGGTATCGGAACAGCGGCAGTCCGGCGGACTCGGCGGCCGCTTTGGCCACCGCCAACGAGACACCGAGGATGGCGTTGGCACCGAGTCGGGACTTGTCGGGGGTGCCGTCGAGGTCGACCAGAGCCTGATCGACCAGTCGTTGGTCGTCGGCGGACAGGCCGATCACCGCCGGTGCGATCTCGTCGAGCACGCCCTCGACGGCCTTCTGCACACCCTTGCCGCCGTAGCGGGTGCCGCCGTCGCGCAGCTCGACCGCCTCGTGCTCCCCGGTCGACGCCCCGGACGGGACCGCCGCCCGGGTCATGGTGCCGTCGATCAGAGCCACCTCGACCTCCACGGTCGGGTTACCGCGCGAGTCGAGGATCTCCCGGGCTGCGACCTGCTCGATGATGGGCACGGTTTTCTCCTTCGCTCGGGTCTTGCGGCGGCTGTCGGCGCCCTAAGCGTAGATGGTCAGCGACGACCCGCTATAGCGGATGACCGGCCGCGTACGCGGTCGCCCAGTCCCGCACTGAACGCGCGTAGTAGTCGGAGTGGTTGTAGGCCCGCAACGCATTCATCCAGCCCCGAGGGGTCGCCATGTCTTTGCCGCGGAAGCACAGGTAGCCCGCCGCGGACAGTGCCGCGTCGTCGAAGTTGTCCGGGCTCACCGTGCCGTCATTGTTGGCGTCGACCCCGTAGAGCCGCCAGGTCTCCGGAATGAACTGCATGGGGCCCATCGCCCGGGCGTAGATCGGGTCGGCTTCGCCTCGGCCCTGCGCTCGGGTGGCCTCGGTGGCTTCGATATCGAGGATCTCCAGGTTGCCTCCCGTGCCGTCGAGGCGCACCCCGCGGATCGGCGGGGTGACGTCCCCGTTGGGCGCGATCACCGCGCCCCGGTAGGTGCCGTGGTGGCTTTCCACCATGCCGATGCCGGCCAGCGTGGTCCAGGACAGATGGCAGTCCGGGTTCTCCACCTCGGCGACGCGGGCTGCGTAGCCGTACGCCTCCAGCGCCTCGATGGGGATGCCCAGGGCCGGTGCGCGCTGGGCTGCCCAGTCGCGTAGCTGGTCGGCGGGCCGGCCGGCGGCCTTGGTGTTGATCGCCGGCACCGGGTCCCCGGCCGGCGGCGGAACACCCTCGGGGATGGGCGCGCCGCCCTGCCAGGAGCAACTCGACGCCAGCAGCATCGCCGCCGCCGCAACCACGACGACGATCCGCAGCAGACGCGATGACGGCACGGGATTCATCGTCGCATGACCGCTGCGGGGTGCGGCGGGACCGCAACGCCGGGCATCTCAAGCCCAGTGGCTTCGGCTCAGGCCCAGTGGCTACGGCTCAGGCCCAGTGGCTTCGGCTCAGACCCAGTGGCTACGGCTCAGACCCAGTGGCTACGCCAGTGCTCCTCGCTGACCGGGCCGTCAGCTCCGATGGCCGCCTCGACGGTGCGGACGGTCTCCATGAACCGCAGCACAGCGGTGCGCAGGTCGTTCTCGGCGTCCCCGTCGGCGCGAAGCCGCACCTCGGTGAGGGCCTGCGGGATCAGGTCGGCGGGCAGGCCCGCGGCGCTGACCCGGGCAATCACCTTCTGCGCCAATGCCAACGCCGGCTGTGCGGTCGGCACACCGTCGATGCAGGACCGTCGGGTCGAGGCCGCTGATGTCCTTGCGGGTTTCCTTTCCATGGCCTTGCGCTGCTCCCACTGGGCCAGCTGGTCCGCCAGCGAGATCGGCTCCCCGGCGAGCACCGCGGGCACCCGGTTGGTCAGCTTGCGCACCAGTGCGTCGGCGACGTCGTCGATGCTGAAGCCGTGGCCTCCTGCCTCCTGGGCGATCCGGGCGTGAAAGAGCACCTGCAGCAGCACATCTCCGAGTTCGTCGCGTAATTCCTCGGCGTTGCCGCTGTGGACGGCGTCGAACAACTCGTAGGTCTCCTCCAGCAGATAGCGCCGCAGCGAATCGTGTGTCTGCTCGCTCTCCCATGGCCCGAAGGAGCGCAACGTGTCCATCACGGCGACGGCGTCGATCAGCCGCTCGCCCGGCCGGGTGCCCGGAGCGGTGATCACCTGCTCGCCGGCGTCGCGTCTGGCCCGCACCGCCGGGTGCCCGGGGTCCGACGAGAGCAGCACCGGGGCGTGCGGCCCGACCAGCGCCGGCCGAGCCGATGGCAGCGACCAGGGCACCCTGATCGGGATCTCCTCGGTGTACTGGACGTCGCCGTGCAGCAGTTCGACCGCCTCGACGGGAACCATCGCGGGCCGCCCGGGATCCACCAGGATGACGGTCATCGGCTCCCCTCCGCCCGTTCAGGCGAGGCCTGCGTTGAGAACGTCGTTATATCAACCTCGCCGCCCGCCCGCCCGTGCAACGCGAGCACAAGATCGGCCGCCCACGCCACCAGTTCCAGATCCCGGATACGGGGTGCGCTGACGCCGGAACTCGCGCGCGGGATCGGCACCTGCACGGTCGAGGTGGTGGCCCGGTAGGTCGCCGCGGGATACATCCGCGCCAGGCGCACCTGCGCGGAGTCGGGCAGAACCAGCGGTGACACCTTCAGCGTGGCCGAACCGCCTCCGGTGGCGGCGAGTTCGGTGATGCCGTACCCACGGCACAGCAACCGCAGACGCGCCACCGCCACCAGCCACTGAACCGGTTCGGGCGGCGGACCGTAGCGGTCGATGAGTTCGTCGACGACGGCGGCGATACCGGCGTCGTCGGCGGCCGACGCCAGCCGCCGGTAGGCCTCCAGGCGCAGCCGATCGCTGCCGATGTAGTCCGGCGGCAGGTGCGCGTCGATCGGCAGGTCGATCCGGATGTCCCTGGCCTCCTCGACCCCGGCCACGGTTCGCCCGTCGGCCGCCGCCCGGTAGGCCTCCACGGCCTCACCGACCAGCCGGACGTACAGATCGAAGCCGACACCGGCGACATGGCCGGACTGCTCGGCGCCCAGAACGTTTCCGGCACCGCGAATCTCCAAGTCTTTCAACGCCACTGCCATCCCGGCGCCGAGTTCGTTGTTCTGCGCGATGGTGGCCAGCCGGTCGTAGGCGGTCTCGGTCAGCGGTGTCTCGGGCGAATAGAGAAAGTAGGCGTAGCCGCGTTCCCGGCTGCGGCCAACCCGGCCACGCAACTGATGCAACTGCGAGAGACCGAACGTGTCGGCGCGCTCCACGATGAGGGTGTTGGCGTTGGAGATGTCCAGGCCGGTCTCGATGATCGTGGTGCAGACCAGGATGTCGTATTCACGATTCCAGAACGCCGCCACGGTGGCTTCCAGCAGGTCCTCGGGCATCTGGCCGTGCGCCACCGCGACCCGGGCCTCCGGCACCAGGGCCTTGACCCGACCGGCGGCGGCGTCGATGGTGCTGACCCGGTTGTGCACGTAGAACACCTGTCCGTCGCGCAGCAGTTCGCGGCGCAGTGCCGCGGCAACCTGTTTGTCGTCCTGCGGGCCGACGTAGGTCAGCACCGGGTAGCGCTCCTCGGGCGGAGTGAGGATGGTCGACATCTCCCGGATGCCTGCCAGGCTCATCTCAAGTGTGCGTGGGATCGGCGTGGCGCTCATGGTCAAGACGTCGACGTGGGTACGCAGCGCTTTGATGTGCTCCTTGTGCTCGACGCCGAAGCGCTGCTCCTCATCGACCACCACCAGGCCGAGGTCCTTCCAGACCACTCCGGTCTGCAGCAGCCGGTGGGTGCCGATCACAATGTCCACGCTGCCGTCGGCCATGCCGGCCAACACCGCGCGGGACTCGGCCGGATCGGTGAACCGCGACAGCCCTTTCACCGTCACCGGGAAGCCG
>JAIOQK010000315.1 GCA_021413425.1 Mycobacterium sp. | reverse complement strand
GGACGACGTAATGGTGTCGGGACCGCGACTCTGCCGGACGGGCGCCGCGGCAGCTATCGTGCTCGCCGTTGCAGGCCTCGTCGCGTGCGGGCGCCCCTCCCCACCGTCGAGTGCACCGAGCGTGGCCGCTGCCCCACCAAGTGTCCCGGTAGCCATTCCGTCGACTCCACCTGAAGCGGTGGTGCCCGCGGGTGATTTCGCGCCCGTCGCCAGCCTGGTGAACGCTGATATCGCCGCCGGTCGACTGCCCGGTGCCGTCGTCCAGATCGGCCACGGCGGGAAGATCGTATTCCGCGAGGCGTTCGGTGAGCGCAGGCTGGCCACTGAGCCGGGGCTGGACGGAACGCCCGCGCCCGCTGAGCCGATGACGGAAGACACGATCTTCGATCTCGCGTCGATGTCGAAGATCATCGTGACGACGACTGCCGTACTCCAGCTGTATGAGCAAGGCAGGGTCGAACTCGACGAGCCGATTGCGACCTACCTTCCCGAGTTCAACACCGGCAACGATCCGCGACGGGCCCAGGTCACACTGCGCATGTTGCTCACCCACAGCTCCGGCATCGGCGGCGATCTGAGCCGGCAGGGTCCGTGGGGGCTGGTGGCGGCCGATAGGGCGGACGGCATTCACCGTGCGCTCACCGCACCGTTGGAGTTCACGCCCGGTGAGACCTTCCACTACTCCGACATCGGCTTCATCATCCTCGGCACGCTGGTCGAGACGATCACCGGCGAGCCCCTGGACGTCTACGCCCACGACAACATCTTCGCGCCGCTGGGCATGGCCGACACCCGCTACCTTCCCTCGTCCGGGGTATGCGGGCCGTACCAGATCCTCGGCAACGCAATCGCTTTCGACCCGGACGCGGCAGAACTGGAGTCCTGCCCGCCCGGCACCTGGAGCACCGAGGTGCTGGCCCGGGTGGCGCCGACTGCGCGCGACGAGGACACCCCGGGCATCAATCCGGATATCGGCCGTCTTCTGCGCGGCACCGTTCACGACCCGACCGCACGTCGGATGGGCGGAATCGCCGGCAGCGCCGGGGTGTTCTCCACGGTGCAGGATCTCGGCAAGTACTCCCAGGGGTTGCTCGATCGCCTCGCCGGGCGCCCCAGCGCATTCCCACTGAAACAGTCGACGCTGGAAATGATGACGACACCGCAGCAGCCCGCGGCGGTGGGCGGGGCCCTGCGCGGATTCGGCTGGGATATCGACACCTACCAATCCACGCCGCGCGGGGTGATCTTCCCGGTCGGCAGCTTCGGCCACACCGGCTTCACCGGGGTGACGATGTGGATGGACCCGGGTTCGGACACCTACGTGATCGTGCTGGCGAATGTGATCCACCAGCGCGGCGGACCACCCGTGGTGACGCTGAGCGGCGACGTGGCGACCGCGGCGGCGCGGGCGCTGCATCTGTACGGCACTTGAGCTATCGCGCTAGTGCATCGAGTCGTCGGCGCATGTCGGCCACTTCCCCGGCGTCGAGTCGTGTGCAACTCAGGTCTTCGGCCATGGCGGGGTTGATGTAGTCCATCGCCGACGCGCATGTCGATCGGGCGGAGCTGTGGAATGCTGTCGCCCCGGTGAAGCCGGCCAGCTCGACGATGTTGGCGGCCCTGACTCCGGAGCCCGGCATGATGGTGATCCGGTCGGCGGCCGCCTCAACGAGCGTCCGCAGCATGTCCCTACCCAGATCGGCGGTCGGACGCAAGCCGCTGGTGAGGATTCTGGTGCACCCCAAGTCGATTATCTGCTCCAGCGATCGCATCGGATCCCGCACTCGGTCGAACGCGCGGTGAAATGTGACCTGCATCGAGCCGGCCTGATCGATCAGTGCGGCGCACCGCCGAGCATCGACACTGCCGTCACTGTGGAGCATTCCAATGACCACACCATCGCAACCCACTTGCCTGCACTGATCGATATCGGCGATCATCGCGTCGAATTCGGAATCCGAATAGAGGAAGTCACCGCCTCGCGGGCGGATGATCGGGAACAGTTGGACCGACGTCGCCCGCCGTGCCGCAGCGATGGTCCCGTAGGACGGGGTGGTTCCACCGTCGTGAGGGTTTGCGCACAGTTCGATTCGGTCAGCGCCGTACTGCTCGGCGATCAGGCACGAGGCCAGATCAAACCCGATGACTTCCAGTTCCATCACGGCATTATCGTTGGTGCACCGGCCCCAAACACCTGGAGCTGTGAGAAAGGTTGCGGTCGATGATTCGTGCTATTTGGAACGGGGCGGTCCTCGCCGAGTCGGAGGAAACCGTTCAACTCGAGGGCAACGACTACTTCCCGTCGGACACCGTACGTCGGGAGTTCCTCAGCGACAGCGCCACCACCACGGTGTGCCCGTGGAAGGGAACTGCGCACTACTACACCGTGACGGTGGAGGGTCAGGTCAATCCGGACGCCGTGTGGTACTACCCGGATCCGAGTTCCCGCGCCCAGCAGATCGCCAAGCACGTCGCGTTCTGGAAGGGTGTGCGAATCGAGCGGGACTGACGACGCTGCGTCCGGTACGGGTATCTAAGCTGCTGCCATGCCTCGAATCACCGTTATCTTCTCGCTCATCTACATCGCCCTCGGCCTCGGCGGCTTCTTCCTGACCGGCGCCGTCCACAAGACCGCCCTGATACCGGCCGTCATCGGAGTTGTTCTGCTGGTCCTAGGCCTGCTCGCCAGCAAAGAGAAGCTGCGCATGCACGTCATGCACGCCGCCCTGCTGATCGGCCTGCTGGCGCTGTTGGGCACCGCCGGGTCGCTGCTGAAGCTCCCCGCGGCCTTCGACGGCACCGCGGCGCGCCCGGAGGCGGTCTTCGCCCAGGCGGCCACCGCCGTCCTGTCCGTGGTCTACCTCGGACTCGGAGTGCGGTCCTTCATCGCCGCCCGGCGCGCCCGCACAGCCTGACGTCGGCTCCACCCCCTTTTCCCCGAAGCCATGTCGGTCACCGAACCGATCAGCCCACCGGAGACGGCCTTCGCCGCCGCGGTGGACCGCGTGCGCCGCGGTGGGCAGAGCCTCGAGGCGGCCGTTGCGGACCTGATCGCCGCGATGACCGAGCGCGAACTGCTGTGGCTTCTTGACGGTGACCTGACCATTCTGCGCGGCATGCGGGAGATGTCCGAGCGGTACAACAAGGTGCCGTTCGAAGCCGGCCGCATCGACCGGCTGGGCATCCCTGGCATCCGGTTCACCGACGGCCCGCGCGGGGTGGCGCTGGGCTCCTCCACGGCGTTTCCGGTGGCGATCGCCCGGGCGGCGAGCTGGGACCCCGACCTCGAACGCGCGGTGGCCGACGTGATCGGTGCCGAGGCGCGCGCGCAGGGCGCCAATCTGTGGGCCGGGATCTGCATCAACCTCGCCTACGCCCCCGGTTGGGGGCGGGCCCAGGAGTCCTACGG
>JAIOQK010000051.1 GCA_021413425.1 Mycobacterium sp. | reverse complement strand
TCGGGCGGAACAGTCATGCTGCTGCGCACCTGCGCCGCAGTGCTCGTCTCGCGGGGAGTCACGTGGTCTTCGATGCCTACTTTCCGGGGTCGCCAGTGTGCCAGGATTCTACCGCCAGCGCGGCGTGAGTACACCGATCGCGCCCAGAGCGACCGCGGCGGCCGTGGAGGTGCGCAGCACCGCCGGACCCAGCCGTACCGGCGCCGCCCCCGCCGCCACCAGGATGTCGAGTTCCTCGGTGCTGATGCCGCCCTCCGGCCCGACCACCATCACGACCGACTCGGCATCGCCCAGCGGGATCGAGGCCAGCGGTTTCTCGGCCGACTCGTGCAACACCACCAGTACCGCGCCGGCGGCGTGGCGCTCACGCAGGAACCCGTCCAGGGCGGCGGTCGAGAGCGGACCGGCGACGGCCGGGATCCAGGTGCGCCGGGACTGCCGGGCCGCCGAGCGGGCCACCGCCCGCCACCGGCGCAGCCCCTTCTCGGCGCGCTCGGGGTCCCAGCGGGCCACACACCGGGCGGCCTGCCAGGCGACGAACTCGTCGGCGCCGGCCTCGCATGCCAACTCGATCGCCAGTTCGGAGCGCTCTGACTTCGGGATCGCCTGAACCACCGTCACCGCGGGGCGGGCCGGGGAGATGACGCGGCGGTCCAGCACGCGAGCGGTCAGGCACCGCTTGTCGGCGGCCTCCACCACGCAGTCGGCCACTGTTCCGGAGCCGTCGGACACAGCCAGCGTCTCGCCGGGCCGGATGCGCCGGACGGTCGCGGCATGGAACCCCTCGTCACCGGTGATACGAACCAGTTCCCCGACCGCCGGGACTTCGTCGGCGTAGAACAGGGCGGCAATCGTCAACGGCCGCTGAAGGTTTCACGCAGACGGCTGAACAGACCGCCGCCCGCGGCTGCGGCAGGCGCGGCCGTGGCCGATTTCACTGCGGCGTGTTCGCCACTGTGACTCTTGACCTCACCGAGTAGTTCGCGTGTGCGGGCGTCGAGTTTGGTGGGCACGGTGACCTCGACGTGGGCGTGCAGATCGCCACGGGTCTCTGAGCGCAGTCGCGGCATGCCGTGGCCGCGCAGAGTGGTCACCGCACCGGGTTGAGTGCCGGGGGTGAACACGATCTCGATGTCACCGCCGAGGATTCCCCCGACGGTCACCGCGGTGCCCAGTGCGGCGTCGGCCATCGGGACCGACACGGTGCAGTGCAGGTCGTCTCCGTCGCGGAGGAAGACTTCATGGGGTCTTTCGTGAACCTCGACGTACAGATCGCCGGCCGGGCCGCCGCCGGGGCCGACTTCACCCTGGGCCGCGAGCCGCACCCGCATCCCGTCGCCGACTCCGGCCGGGATCTTCACGGTGATGTCCCGGCGCGAGCGCACCCGCCCGTCACCGGCGCAGCTGGGACACGGGTCATGGATCACCTCACCGACGCCGCCGCAGTTCGGGCACGGCCGCGACGTCATCACCTGACCGAGCAGGGAGCGCTGAACGCTCTGGACCTCGCCGCGCCCGCCGCAGATGTCACAGGCACTCGGGGCGGAGTTGCCGTGCGTGCCCCGGCCCTGGCAGAGGTCACACAGCACCGCCGTGTCCACGGTGACCTGCTTGGTCACGCCGACGGCGCACTCTTCGAGGGTCATCCGCATCCGCAGCAGCGAGTCCGAACCAGGCCGAACCCGGCCGATCGGACCGCGCGAGCCCCCGCCGCCGAAGAAGGCCTCGAACACATCACCCAGGCCGCCGAATCCGCTGAATCCGTTGCCCGATCCGGCCGCGGCCAGCGGGTCGCCGCCCAGGTCGACGATGCGGCGCTTCTCCGGATCGCTCAACACCTCGTAGGCGGTGCTGATCTCCTTGAACCGCTCCTCCTCGTCGGGGTTGACGTCGGGATGCAGTTCGCGGGCCAGCCGTCGATAGGCGCGCTTGACCTCTGCGTCACTTGCCCCCTTGCTCACTCCGAGCAAGCCGTAGTAGTCGCGTGCCACGCTGAAACCTTCCGTTACCGGCGCCGGCCGTCAGCCGGCACGGTTGCCGAGTACCTCGCCGATGTACATCGCAACCGCCGCAACGTTAGCGATAGTCCCGGGGTAATCCATCCGCTGCGGGCCAACCACGCCCATTCCGCCGTAGACCGTCCCCGAGTTGCCGTAGGCGGCACTGACCACCGCCGTTCCGGCCATTTCCTCCGCCTCGGTCTCGTGGCCGATGCGCACGGTTACCTTACCGGCCTCTTGCTGGGCGGCCAGCAGCCGAAGCACCACCACCTGCTCTTCGAGCGCCTCGAGAACCGGCCGCAGCAACCCGCCGAAGTCGGCGGTATTGCGGGTCAGGTTGGCGGTGCCACCCATCAGTAGCCGTTCCTCGCGGTGCTCGACCAGCGACTCGAGCAGGACCGTCGCGGACCGGCCGACGGCGTCGCCGAGGGGGCCGCCGCGACCGTCGCCGAGGTGGCCGGCCAGTTCGGCGACCGCCGCCGAGGCGGCCGACAGCATCTTGCCCTCCAGCGCCTTGCCGAGCAGATCGCGCAGTTGCGCGAGCTGATGGTCGTCGATGACGTCCCCGAGCTCGACGATGCGTTGATCGACCCGACCGGAATCGGTGATGACCACCATCAGCAGCCGGGCCGGGGTGATGGCGACGACCTCGAGATGGCGGACCGTGGAGGCCGACAGCGTCGGGTATTGGACCACGGCCACCTGGCGGGTCAGCTGGGCCAGCAGCCGCACCGCCCGCCGCAGCACGTCGTCGAGGTCGACGCCGGATTCGAGGAACGACAGGATGGCCCGGCGCTCCGGCGACGACAGCGGTTTGACTCCGTCGAGGCGATCGACGAACTCGCGGTAGCCCTTCTCGGTGGGCACCCGCCCGGAGCTGGTGTGCGGCTGGGCGATGTACCCCTCGGCCTCCAGCACGGCCATGTCGTTGCGCACGGTGGCGCTGGAGACACCGAGGCTGTGGCGTTCGACCAGCGCCTTGGAGCCGATCGGCTCCTTGGTGGCGACGAAGTCGGCGACGATGGCCCGCAGTACCTCGAACCGGCGGTCGTCGGCAGTACTCATGTGGCTCACCTCCAAGTGTTCCCCAGTTTACGGGGCGTCAGCTTGGTGTTTAGCAGCCGTGCCCGCCGAGTGCCACCCCGGCCCGGACACCCTAGAGGGGTCCCCGGTTGACGGAGACCCCTCAGGAAACGAGCGAGTTCAGCCCAGCGCGATGATCGGCGGCAGGTGGCCCCGGCCGTAGCCCGGCAACCACGCCGAGCTGAATAGGCCATGCCCCGGCGCGCGCACCGTCGGCGAGGATTGCAGCGATGAGTGGCCTTGCTTCTGGCACACCCTTGCGCTGCCGCCCTCCCGGCACTGGATGGGGTTCGCCGAAGCCTGGGCCGGGGCCGCGAAGGCGATGGTGGTCGCGCCCATGACAGCGGCGACCAAAGGGGCGAGGTGGCGAAGTGAAACGGTCATCGTTGACGTCCTTTCCGTTGGTGTTGTTCCTTGCCACCGACGTT
>JAIOQK010000050.1 GCA_021413425.1 Mycobacterium sp. | reverse complement strand
CGATCGGCTTACGGAATATCACGATCCGGGCCCGGGTGGCCTCCCCCCGAACATCCACCCCCGCCGGAATCAACCGCGCCAGAGCGATGGGGCCGTCGGCCACCACCTCCGGCGGCCACGCAATGCTGTCGGGATCCTTGGGCGAGATGCGGGGAATCTCGTCCACCGCCACGTCGAGTCCGGTCAGCCGCTGCTGCCATCGCCGCTCGATCGGTTCGTAGGCCTCCAGCACCGCCATATCGAATCGCTCGGCGCGGCTGCGCCAGCCCGGAACGGTGGTGGGAAGCAGCGGGCCCCGCATCTCCCGGCCGCGTCGCGAACCTCCGCCGCCGCCGCCGCGCCGGGCGCCGCTCGAACGGGCACCGTGCGAATCAGCCATCAATACAAGATCGTAACGGTTGGGAATCGGCCCCCACCGGGCCGCGCGTGTCCGCGCCGTCACACCGATTTGCCCGGGATAGCCTCGCCAACGTGAATGTTCCCCGTCGCTGCAGCCGTCCAGGGTGCCCCCACTACGCAGTGGCGACGCTGACGTACGTCTATTCCGACTCCACCGCTGTGGTGGGTCCGATGGCGACGGTCCGCGAACCGCACTCCTGGGATCTGTGCCTCGGGCACGCCAGCCGGATCACCGCTCCGCGCGGCTGGGATCTGATGCGTCATGCCGCGCCGCTACCGATCAACCCCGACGAGGACGACCTCGTGGCCCTGGCCGACGCGGTGCGCGAAGGCCGGGTGATGCCCAGTCCGCCGGCGATGGGGTTCACCTCAGGCGGATTCTCAACAGAAAAAGGCGCCGCACACGCCGTCGCCCCGCAGCGGCCGGTCGCCAATGGGCGTCGCCGCGGTCACCTTCGCGTCCTGCCCGACCCCGGGGAGTGACCGGTGCCCGGCCGCTAGGCTGGGTTCCATGCCCTGGCCAGCTGACCTTGTGCGCCGTGTGATCAAGGCGTACGACGTGCGCGGCCTGGTGGGTTCGGAGATCGATGGGGCGTTCGTCGCCGACGTCGGCGCGGCATTCGCGCGGCTGGTCCGAGACGAGGGCGCCGGCGCGAGCCAGGTGGTCGTCGGCCATGACATGCGGATGAGCTCGCCGGCGCTGACGGCCGCGTTCGCCGACGGTGTCATGGCTCAGGGTCTCGACGTGGTCCGCATCGGACTGGCCTCCACCGACGAGTTGTACTTCGCCTCCGGTTTCCTGGACTGCCCGGGCGCGATGTTCACCGCCAGCCACAACCCGGCGGCCTACAACGGAATCAAACTGTGCCGGGCGGCGGCCAAGCCGGTCGGAGAGGACACCGGCCTGGCCCGGATCCGCGAGGAGGTCATCGCCGGTGTTCCCGGCTTCGACGGCCCGGCGGGCACGCTGCACGATCGCGATGTGCTCGAGGACTACGGGACGTTTCTGCGCTCACTGGTCAACATGACCCGGCTGCGCCCCATGCGGGTGGCCGTCGACGCCGGTAACGGCATGGCCGGCCACACCGCGCCAGCCGTATTGGGTCCGATCCCGGCGCTCACTGTGGTGCCGCTGTACTTCGAACTCGACGGCTCCTTTCCCAATCACGAGGCCAATCCGCTGGAACCGGCCAACCTGGTGGATCTGCAGCGCCACGTCCTGGACACCGGCGCCGATATCGGGCTGGCCTTCGACGGCGACGCGGACCGCTGCTTCGTCGTCGACGAGCGCGGTGAACCGGTGTCGCCATCGGCGGTCACCGCGCTGGTGGCGGCCCGTGAACTGGCCCGCGAGCCGGGCTCGCTGGTGATCTACAACCTGATCACCTCGCGGGCGGTGCCCGAACTGGTCACCGCACTCGGCGGCGCCCCGGTGCGCTCACGGGTCGGGCACTCCTATATCAAGGCGCTGATGGCCCAGACCGGTGCGGTCTTCGGCGGTGAGCACTCGGCGCACTATTACTTCCGGGATTTCTGGGGCGCCGACTCCGGCATGCTGGCCGCGCTGCACGTCCTGGCCGCACTCGGCGAACAGGACCGCCCGCTGTCGGAGGTGATGGGCGACTACGCGCGCTACGCCGCCTCCGGTGAGATCAACTTCCGGGTGCAGGACGCATCCGCCTGTGTCGATGCGGTGGTCGATTCCTTTGCCGGTCGGGCGCTTTCGCTCGACCACCTCGACGGTGTGACGGTGGATCTCGGTGACGGCGCGTGGTTCAACGTGCGGACCTCCAACACCGAGCCGTTGCTGAGGCTCAACGCCGAGGCCCGCACGGCCGACGAGGTGGAGCGCATCGTCACACAGGTGGCCGATGAGATCGGCGCGCGCGCATGAGCACCAGCGCCTACGTCGACCTCGACGACACCGAGGCACTGTTGGATGCCGACCGCGACGGCCTGCTGCGCGCGGCCGCGACCGCCGGAGCCGCGGTGCGGGCCACCGCTGCGGCGGTGGACGAGGGCGCACTGGCGGCGATCGCCGACGGGGGCCGCCCGCGCACGGTGATCTGGGTGGCCGGCCGCGGACCCGCGGAATCGGCGGGGGCGCTGCTGGCGGCGACGTTGGGCGGTGCGGCGGGTGAGCCGCTGGTGCTGGCCGCACAGTCCCCGCCATGGATCGGCCCGCTGGACGTCCTGGTGGTCGCCGGTGAGGATCCGGGCGATCCGGCACTGGTGAGCGCCGCCGCGACCGCGGTGCGCCGCGGCGCCCGGGTGGTGGTGGCCGCGCCT
>JAIOQK010000307.1 GCA_021413425.1 Mycobacterium sp. | reverse complement strand
CGCCGAGCGGCACAATCTGGACCTCACCGTGGTCAACCCGCTGGTGGACCCGACCTGGCGGTTCATGACCCTGGACACCGACGGCAAGATCCGGATGGACTGCAGCTCGCCCAACGCGATGGCCTCGCTCATCGCCAACCGCCAGCGCTACCAGATCTCCACCGGCAACGATGCCGACGCCGACCGGCACGGCATCGTCACCCCCGACGGCGGACTGCTCAACCCCAACCACTACCTGGCCGTGGCGATCGACTACCTCTACACCCACCGACCGGACTGGCCGGCCGGTGTGGCCGTCGGCAAGACCGCCGTCAGCTCCTCGATCATCGACCGGGTGGTCGCCGGACTGGGCCGGAAACTGGTTGAGGTACCGGTCGGCTTCAAGTGGTTCGTCGATGGATTGATCAGCGGCACAATCGGATTCGGCGGCGAAGAGTCCGCTGGGGCGTCGTTCCTGCGCCGTGACGGATCGGTGTGGACCACCGACAAGGACGGCATCATCCTGGCGCTGCTGGCCGCGGAGATCCTCGCCGTCACCGGCCAGACGCCGTCGCAGCGCTACGCGGAGCTGGCCGGTAAATACGGCGCCCCGGTGTACGCCCGGGTCGACGCCCCCGCCGACCGTGAGCAGAAGGCCCGACTGGCCAAGCTCTCGGCCGATCAGGTCAGCGCCACCGAACTCGCCGGCGATCCCATCACCGCCAAGCTCACCACCGCACCCGGCAACGGCGCGGCACTGGGCGGGCTGAAGGTCACCACCGCCAACGCCTGGTTCGCCGCCCGCCCGTCGGGCACCGAGGACGTCTACAAGATCTACGCCGAGTCCTTCCGGGGCGCGGAGCATCTGGCGCAGGTGCAGGAGGCTGCCCGAGAGCTGGTGAATACAGTCATCTCGTGAGTTCAGTCCGCGAGGGAGCCGATACCCGGACCTCTGAGCAGCTGCCCCGCGAGGTGTGGGCGCTGATCAGCGCCAACGCGGTCGTTGCGCTGGGCTACGGCGTGGTGGCCCCGGTGCTGCCGCAACTGGCCCGTGCGTTCGGGGTCAGCATCAGCGCGGCGACCTTCGTGATCACGGCGTTCGCGGTGATGCGGCTGCTGGCCGCCCCGCCCAGCGGCCTGCTGATCTCGCGGCTGGGGGAGCGACGGATCTATGTCAGCGGACTGCTGATCGTCGCGCTGTCGACAGCGGCGTGCGCCTTCGCCGACACCTACTGGCAGCTGCTGGTGTTCCGGGCCCTCGGCGGGATCGGGTCGACGATGTTCTTCGTCTCCGCGCTCGGGCTGATGATTCGGATGAGCCCGGCGAATGCCCGCGGCCGGGTGGCGGGCATGTTTTCCGGTGCGTTCCTGATCGGGTCGGTGGCCGGGCCGGTAGTCGGCAGCCTCACCGCCGGACTAGGGCTCAGCGCGCCGTTCATCATCTACGGCGTGCTGCTGTTGTTCGCGGCCGCGGTGGTGCTGGTGAGCCTGCGCAATTCACCGCTGGCCGGGCCGGCAGACCCCCACGAGCTGAAAGTCACCGTCCGGGTGGCGTTGCGCCACAGGGCATATCGTGCCGCGCTGCTGAGCAACTTCGCCACCGGGTGGTCGCTGTTCGGGCTGCGGTTCGCGTTGGTGCCGCTGTTCGTCGCCGAAATGCTCGACCACAGTCCGGGCGTGGCGGGCCTTGCGCTGACGGCCTTCGCCGTCGGCAACGTGGCGGCGGTGATTCCCAGCGGGCGGCTGTCGGATCGGGTCGGGCGCAAGCCGCTGATGGTCAGCGGTTTGGCGCTGTCGGGTGCATCCACCGCCATGCTGGGCCTGGCGCACTCGCTTCCGGTGTTCCTAGGGTTGGCGGTAATCGCCGGGCTGACTTCAGGGGTCTACAGCTCCCCGCAACAGGCGGCGGTGGCCGATGTGATCGGCAAGGCCCGCGGCGGGACGGCCGTTGCGACGTTCCAGATGATGTCGGACTTCGGGTCGATCGTCGGGTCGCTGGGGGTGGGAATCCTGGCCCAGCAGTTGTCCTACGGGTGGGCGTTCGGGCTCAGCGGGGTCATTCTGTTGATCGCCGCCGTCGGGTGGATGTTCGCGCCGGAGACCCGCGACGAGCCGTCGGCCGAGCGCACGCCGGTGCGGGCGCTTGGGCCCGAAGCTGCCGGGGAGTTGCCGTGATGTCAGGGTGGTGGGTGTGGCTGGTGGCGGCCGCGATGTACGCGGGGTTCCGGCTCTTCTACGACAACTGGCGCGGCCGGTTGACGCCCGCTGAGATCGAGCGCTTCCTGGCTCAGGCCGAGCAACAGGGTGCGGGGGTGGGCAACGACCTCGCGACGGTGCGCACCTTCCTCGAGGCCGATGACGGCCGGGAGTTCGTGATGGTCAACCTGGTGCGGGTGCCCGATGCATTGGTCACCCATCCCGATACCGGGGCTCAGGTGCCGGCGCTGGAGATGATGCAGGCCTATTCCAAGGCGTTCATTCCGCTGCTGATACGCCACGGCGGTCATCCGGCGCTGGCCACTCGCAAGGTCGGCGGCTACATCGATTCGTGGATGGTGGATCCCGATCCGGGCTGGTCCATCGTCGGCTTCATGCGCTACCGCTCGCGCCGCGACATGATCAAGATGGTGGTGCATCCGGGGTTCGCCGCGGCGCACCGCTTCAAGCCGTTGGGAATCGCCGAGACCTTCTCCTTCCCGACCCAGCCCTTCCTGCGCGCCTACCTCAGCCCCCGGGTGTCGGTGTTGTTGATCCTCGCCCTGGCCGCGGCGCTCGCTCAGCTGGCCATCCTGGCCATCAGCTGATGATCAGCGGTTTTGGGGCGGCTGTGGCAGTGGTGTAGTTTCGACACGCACCTGGGGCTATGGCGCAGTTGGTAGCGCACCACACTGGCAGTGTGGGGGTCAGGGGTTCGAATCCCCTTAGCTCCACCAGGAATTACGACTTTTTTGGCGGCGGTCGAACGCCGGTTTGACGACAGAGGATCGCGGGTCCCGGCCCGTCGCGCCGGGGTGTTTTGCCTCACCGGGGTAGCGTGACCACGAAGAAGCTCTGACCGGGCTGCAGCCGACCACTGGGGTGCTGCGAGGAGAACGATGACCGTAACCGTCGTCGGCGAGCCGGACGCGGCGCGTATCCGTCGCGTTGAACTCGCCGTGTCGGGGATGACGTGCGGGGCCTGCGCTGCCCGGGTCCAGACCCGACTCAACAAAATCGACGGCGTCCGGGCGTCGGTGAACTACGCGACCGCGACCTGCGGGTCTTCCACCTCACCCCCGTCCCGACGACCTGACCACCCGGCAGCAGGGAGCAGGTCGTCGGCTCCGCTGTGCGCGAAACCCACGCGCGCTGTCAGCAAGCCTGTAATCATGTAATTATGAAATCATCGAAGTCCCGCCGGATCGACCCCGCTGATATCGCCGAGTGGTTCGCCGGACGATTGCCCACCGACTGGTTCACCGGGGAACCCGCCGTCACCGTGGACCGTGAGGAGATCACGGTCATCGGCACCCTGCCCGGGGACGGCGACGCGGAGACGCCAGCGCGTGCGTCGGGCCGGGCCGCACGGTTCCGGGAGGACACCCGCAGCGAGCGCATCCGGATCGCCGAGGAGGCGCAGCAGAAGTTCGGCCGGACGGTGTCCTGGGGCGTCGAGTTCGGGGACCCCGCGGCACCCGAGCACGTTCTGTTCACCCATATCGCGGTTCCGGTGATGACCCGGCTCAGGCAACCCGAGCGCCGGGTGCTTGACACCCTCGTCGACGCCGGCGTGGCCCGCTCGCGCGCAGATGCGCTGGCCTGGTCGGTGCGTCTGGTCGGCGAGCACGCCGAGGAGTGGCTGGCCAAGTTACGCACCGCGATGGAACAGGTCGATGATGTCCGCGCACAGGGGCCGGGCCTGTAAAACCTGCTACTCACGCAGCAGATCCGGGCCGCATGCGCTGCTGATGGCGTCACGGCCCGGCCCGGTACCCTCGGACGATGCCGGAGACAGTGCGCGAACTCATCGGTGTCTATGACGCCGACGGCACCCTTCTCGGCGAAGCGCGCTACTGGATCGGGGCCCGACTCGGCCGGACGCACTGCGCGCTGTGCGACATCACCCACGGACTGTTCACGGAGCGGGAAGACTGGCGGCGCTGTCGCGATCAACTCGACGTCGAATTCCGGACCTATCATCGAAACGACGCTCCCGGGGACGTCCTGGCCGTGGGTACACGATTGCCGTTCGTCCTCGCTCGGACTGATCACGCTCTGGTGGCCTTGCTCGGCCCCGAGGAACTCGACGCGTGCGCCGGCGATGTCGAGACGTTCCGCCGGGCCCTGAGTCGAGCGTG
>JAIOQK010000306.1 GCA_021413425.1 Mycobacterium sp. | reverse complement strand
GTCGAGCGGACTATCCCTTACTTGATTGGCTGACTCCTCCTCGCCCGCTTCGCGGGCGCATCGTCATCAGCCCTTACGGGCCTTGACCGCCTCGGTCAGTTGCGGGGCGACGCTGAACAGGTCGCCCACCACGCCGTAGTCGGAGATCTCGAAGATCGGGGCCTCCTCGTCCTTGTTGACCGCGATGATGGTCTTGGACGTCTGCATGCCGGCGCGGTGCTGGATCGCCCCGGAGATACCGAGCGCGACGTACAGCTGCGGGGACACCGTCTTGCCGGTCTGGCCCACCTGGAACTGGCCCGGGTAGTAGCCGGAGTCGACGGCGGCGCGCGAGGCGCCGACCGCTGCGCCCATCGAGTCGGCAAGCTCCTCGACGATGACGAACTTGTCGGCGCTGCCGACACCGCGACCACCGGCGACCACGATGGCGGCCTCGGTGAGCTCCGGACGGTCACCGGCCACGGCCGGCTGACGCGAGGTGATCTTGGCGGCGTTGGCGGCCGGGGCCGGCACCTCCACACTGACCTGCTCGCCGGCGCCCGCGCTCGGTGCCGCTTCGATCGCGCCCGGCCGCACGGTGATGACCGAAACCTCGGCGTTGACCTTCGCCTCGACGGTGAACGCGCCACCGAAAATCGAGTGGATCGCGGTGCCGTCGCCCTTGATCTCGACGACGTCGGAGAGCACACCGGAACCGATCCGGGCGGCCAGCCGTCCGGCGACTTCCTTGCCCTCGGCGGTCGCCGGGATCAGCACCGCCGCCGGCGTCGCGGACTCGACGAGCTTCTCCAGCACGTCGACGAACGGTGTGACGAGGTAGCTCTCCGCGACGTCGGACTCGGCGACGTAGATCTTGGCCGCACCGGCGGCCTTGAGGTCGTCGACCAGCGGGGCGGCGGTGCCGGGTGCGCCGATCACGACGGCGGACGGCTCACCCAGCGCGCGGGCGGCGGTGATCAATTCGGAGGTGACCTTCTTGACCGCACCCTCGGAGTGCTCAACGAGCACAAGTACTTCAGCCATTGGGGATTCTCTTTCCTGGTGTCGGGAAAAGTCTTAGATGATCTTCTGCGCGACGAGGTACTCGGCGATCTTCTTGCCGCCCTCGCCTTCGTCGCTGACCTTCTCGCCGGCGGTCTTCGGCGGCTTCGGTGTCGATGTCAGCACCGAGGAGCCCGCGTTGGCCAGGCCCACCTCGTCGGCGCCGACGCCGATGTCGTCGAGGGTCAGGGTCGCCACTTCCTTCTTCTTGGCGGCCATGATGCCCTTGAAGGACGGGAAGCGTGGCTCGTTGATCTTCTCGTTGACGCTGACGATGGCCGGCAGCGACGCCTCGACGGTGAACACACCTTCGTCGGTCTCCCGCTCGCCGCTGATCGTGCCGCCGTCGACGGTGACCTTGCGCATGTGCGTCAGCTGCGGCAGGCCCAGGTACTCGGCGATGATGGCCGGCACCGCACCGCCGGTGCCGTCAGTGGCCTCGTTGCCGGCGATCACCAGATCGACTGCCTCGATGGTCCCCAGCGCGCGGGCCAGCGCCCAGCCGGTCTGCACCATGTCCGAGCCGTGCAGCCGCTCATCGAGCAGGTGCACGCCCTTGTCGGCCCCCATCGACAGCGCCTTGCGGATGGCCTCGGTGGCACGCTCGGGACCGGCGGTCAGCACGGTGACGGTGCTCTCGCCGCCTTCCTTCTCCTTGATCAGCAGCGCCTCTTCGACGGCGCGCTCATTGATCTCGTCGAGGACGGCATCGGCCGCCTCGCGGTCGAGGGTCCAGTCACCGTCGGAGAGCTTGCGCTCCGACCAGGTGTCGGGGACCTGTTTGATCAGCACCACGATATTCGTCATGGCTGTTGTAGTCCTCCTGGCAAGGGTCCGCCCGACCGTTCGGCCGCGCGGTTAACGGATGAGTTCCGCTGACCACACCATGTTACTCGTCGGTAACTTGTGGTGGTTCGCACCATCACCATAGCTGCCCACGGCGGGTGTTCTCGCAGGCCCGGCCCGAGGGCAGAAGTTCGCGATATCCGCCGTTCGCCGTTAGCCTGCCTTGCGATGAGCGCACATGTGACGGACACCGCGGACGGCGGCTTGCCGCTGACCGGCGAGCGCACCGTCCCGGGCCTGGCGGTGGAGAACTACTGGTTCCGCCGCCATGAGGTCGCCTACCGCCACAGTGCGGACATCTGCGCAGGTCAGGACGTCCTTGAAGCCGGCTGTGGCGAGGGATACGGGGCCGATCTGCTGGCCGCGTCGGGCAGCCGCGTGCTGGCACTGGACTACGACGCCGACACCGTCGCCCACGTGCGCGCCCGCTACCCGGCGGTGGAGGTTGCACAGGGCAATCTGGCCGCCCTGCCGCTGCCCGACGCCTCGGTGGATGTGGTGGTGAACTTCCAGGTCATCGAGCATTTGTGGGATCAGCCACAGTTCATTACCGAATGCTTACGAGTGCTGCGTCCGGCGGGTCGTCTGCTGATCTCGACCCCGAACCGCATCACCTTCACCCCCGGCAGCGACACCCCGGTCAACCCGTTCCACACCCGCGAACTCAACGCCGCCGAACTGCGCGAGCTGCTCGAAGGCGCCGGCTTCGAGGTCGAGTCGATGGCCGGGGTGTTCCACGGCCCGCGGTTGGCCGAGATGGATGCCCGCCACGGCGGCTCGATCATCGACGCGCAGATCGCGAGGGCGCTGGCCGACGCCGAGTGGCCGGCCGATCTGCTGGCCGACGTCGCGGCGGTGCGCTGCGAGGACTTCGAGATCCGCGCCCGCGATATCGATGACAGCTTGGATCTGCTGGCGATCGCAGTCCGCCGGTGAGTCGCGATGAGGTGCCCGGGCAGTTCAGCCTGGTGCTGCACACCCACCTGCCCTGGCTGGCGCACCACGGCCGCTGGCCGGTCGGCGAGGAGTGGCTCTATCAATCGTGGGCGGCGTCGTATCTGCCGCTGATGCGGGTGCTGCGCGGGCTGGCCGCCGAGGACCGCCGCGGTGTGCTCACCCTGGGCCTCACCCCGGTGGTCGCGGCGCAACTCGACGATCCCTACTGCCTTGACGGTATGCACCGCTGGCTGGCCAACTGGCAGCTGCGCGCGCTGGAGGCCGCCACTGTGCACACCGACACCGGCGCGGCGCCCGGAACGGCGACCTCCCCGGAGGCGCTGCGGGCGTTCGGGATTCGCGAATACACCGAAGCAACTGGCGCGCTGGACGACTTCACCGCACTGTGGCGCCACGGCGCGAGCCCGCTGCTGCGCGAACTGATCGACACCGGCACGGTGGAACTTCTCGGCGGCCCGCTGGCGCATCCGTTCCAGCCGCTGCTGGCACCGCGGCTGCGCGAGTTCGCGCTGCGCGAGGGCCTGGCCGATGCCGGGCAGCGCTTCGGCCACACCCCCTCGGGGATCTGGGCGCCGGAATGCGCCTACGCACCGGGCATGGAGGACGGCTACCGCGACGCGGGCGTGAGCCACTTCATGGTCGACGGCCCGTCACTGCACGGCGACACCGCCCTGGGCCGCCCCGTCGGTGACAGCGGCGTGGTGGCGTTCGGGCGCGATCTGGCGGTGAGCTACCGGGTGTGGTCACCGAAGTCGGGCTACCCGGGCCACCCGTCCTACCGCGACTTCCACACCTACGACCACCTCACCGGACTCAAACCGGCGCGGGTGACCGGCCGGCAGGTGGACTCCGAGCACAAGGCCCCCTACGACCCACAGCGCGCCGATCGGGCGGTGGACGCCCACGTCGACGACTTCGTGGAGATGGTGCGCGCCCGGTTGATCAGTGAGTCGGCGCGCATCGGCCGGCCCGCGCACGTGATCGCCGCGTTCGACACCGAACTGTTCGGCCACTGGTGGTACGAGGGTCCCACCTGGCTGGCCCGGCTGCTGCGCGCCTTGCCCGAGGCCGGGGTGACGCTGGGCACGCTCACCGATGCCCGGGAGCGCGGATTCACCGGTGCCCCAGTGGAATTGCCGCCGAGTTCGTGGGGTTCGGGCAAGGACTGGCAGGTGTGGTCCGGCCCCCAGGTGGCCGACCTGGTGGCGCTGAACACCGAAGTGGTCGACACCGCGCTGAGCACGATCGACAAGGCGCTGGCCCAGACCGGCAGCGCTCCGACACGTGACGTGGTCGCCGATCAGATTCTGCGCGAGACGCTGCTGACGGTGTCCAGCGACTGGCCGTTCATGGTGAGCAAGGACTCGGCGGCAGATTACGCGCGCTACCGCGCGCATCTGCATGCGCACGCCACCCGGGAGATCTCCGACGCGCTGGCTTCGGGTCACCGGGAGGCCGCCGAGCGACTGGCGGCGGGGTGGAATGCCGCCGACGGACTCTTCGGCTCACTGGATGCCCGGCGGCTTCCCCGGTGAGGCTGCCGTGAAAATCCTGATGGTGTCGTGGGAATACCCGCCGGTGGTGATCGGCGGTCTGGGCCGGCACGTCTACCAGTTGGCCACCGCACTGGCCGCCGACGGCCACGAGGTGGTGGTGCTGTCCCGTCGGCCCGCCGGCACCGATCCGGCCACCCACCCCACCACCGACTCGATGAGCGAGGGCGTGCGGGTGATCGCGGCCGCGCAGGATCCGCACGAGTTCGACTTCAGCTCCGACATGATGGCCTGGACGCTGGCGATGGGGCACGCCATGATTCGCGCGGGCCTGGGGCTGGCCCGCCACGGATGGACGCCGGACGTGGTGCACGCCCACGACTGGCTGGTCGCCCATCCGGCCATCGCACTGGCCGAGTTCTTCGATGTGCCGCTGGTCTCCACCATGCACGCCACCGAGGCCGGCCGACACTCGGGATGGGTGAGCGGGCTGATCAGCCGCCAGGTCCACGCGTCGGAATCCTGGCTGGCTCGCGAGTCGGACTCGATCATCGCGTGCTCGTCGTCGATGCGGGAGGAGATCGCCGAGCTGTTCGGCCCCAGCCTGGCAGACATCACCGTCATCCGCAACGGGATCGACTCGGGCCGTTGGCCTTTCGCGCGC
>JAIOQK010000310.1 GCA_021413425.1 Mycobacterium sp. | reverse complement strand
GTCGCCCAGCGAGGTGATCTCCAGCCGGAAGCCGTCGAGTCCCAGCGCACGGAAACCGGCGTCGGCCACGGCGATCACCTCGGCATCCAGCGCCGGATCGTCGACGCCGATGGCCTCCACGCCGACCTGCTGGAGTTGCCGATAGCGGCCGGCCTGCGGGCGTTCGTAGCGAAAGAACGGCCCGGCGTAACACAGCTTCACCGGCAGCGCCCCGCGGTCGAGGCCGTGTTCGATCACCGCGCGCATCACCCCGGCGGTGCCCTCCGGACGCAGGGTCACCGAGCGCTCGCCCCGATCGGCGAAGGTGTACATCTCCTTGGACACCACATCGGTGGACTCGCCCACGCCGCGGGCGAACAGCGCGGTGTCCTCGAATACCGGAAGTTCGATGTCGCCGTACCCGGCGCGGCGCGCCGCGGCGAGCAGGCCGTCGCGTACGGCGACGAATTCCGCCGACTCCGGCGGCAGATAATCCGGCACGCCCTTGGGCGCCTGGAAGTCCGGGCTCACAGTCTGATGCCCTGCAGGAACGGGTTGGCGCGGCGTTCGGCGCCGATGGTGGTCGCCTCACCGTGGCCGGGCAGCACGCGGGTGTCATCGCCGAGGACGAGCAGTTTGGTGATGATCGACTCCAGCAGGTCCCGGCCGCTGCCGCCGGGCAGGTCGGTGCGTCCCACCGACTGCTTGAACAAGGTGTCGCCGGTGAAGACGAGGCCGTAGTCGCGCGCACGCAGCGAGACCGATCCGCGGGTGTGCCCGGGGGTGTGGTCGACGGCCACCTCCATCCCGCCGATGTCGAGCACCGCGCCGTCACGGTCGAGTTCGACGACCTGGCGGGGTTCGCGGAACAGCGTGCCCAAAGCGATCTGGGCGATCCGGGGTCCGAACCCGCGGATCGGATCGGTCAGCATGAAACGGTCGGCGGGGTGGATGTACACCGGGCAGCCGAAGGTGTCGGCCACCTTCTGCGCCGACCAGATGTGGTCGATATGGCCGTGGGTGACCAGCACCCCCGCCGGTGTCAGGCGGTTCTCGTCGAGAATCCGGCGCAACGGCGCGAACGCCCGCTGTCCGGGGTCGACGACGATCGCGTCCGAACCCTGACGCTGAGCCAGCACGTAGCAGTTACAGGCCAACATGCCCGCCGGGAAGCCGGTGAGTAACACGGCAACCAGTGTCCCACCCCCATGCCCGGGTGGGTGCCGACCCTGCGGGGATGTCGGACTGGCAGACTCGACGGCGCGGGGGCGCAACCGGGGCCCACCCACGACCACACGGAGGACGACAGCGGTGCCGACGAACGAACAACGACGCGAGGCGGCCAAACGCAAGCTCGAACGCCAACTGGAACGGCGGGCCCAGCAGGCCCGGCAGCAGCGCATTCTCACCGTCGTCGCCTCTGTGGTCGCCCTCGTCGCAGTCGCGGCCGGGGCCTGGTTCTTTGTGTTCAAGAAGTCCGACTCCCCATCGACCGGCGCGTCGGCGTCCACGTCCGCCTCCCCGTCCGCGGCCACCCCGACCGTGCTGACCCGCGGCGGCCCCGACCAGTTGCCGGCCTTCAAGGCGCCCGCCGGGCTGGGCAGCAAGTGCGAGTATCCGAAGGCCGGAACCGCCAGCAAGCCCGTCGAGCCGCCGAAGTCCGGCCAGGTGCCCACCGACCCGGCGACGATCAGCGTCAGCATGTCGACCAACCAGGGCAACGTCGGCCTGATCCTCAACAACGCCGAAGCGCCGTGCACGGTGAACAGCTTCGTCAGCCTGGCGCAGAAGGGTTTCTTCAACGACACCGGTTGCCACCGGCTGACCACCGGGGCCGGCCTCGGCGTTCTGCAGTGCGGCGACCCCAGCGGCAACGGCTCCGGCGGGCCGGGCTATCAGTTCGCCAACGAGTACCCCACCAACCAGTACCCCAAGGGCGACCCGGCACTGGACAAGCCGGTGCTCTACCCGCGAGGTGCGCTTGCGATGGCCAATGCCGGAGCCAACACCAACGGAAGCCAATTCTTCTTGGTGTACAAGGACTCTCAGCTGCCGCCGAACTACACCGTATTCGGCACCATCGACTCCACCGGGCTGGCCACGCTGGACAAGATCGCCGGCGGCGGGGTCAACGGTGGCGGCAGTGACGGCAAGCCCACCACACCGGTGACCGTCAAATCCGTCCTGCTTGACTGAGCCGCGGCCATGACGGTTCCACCTCCGTTCGACCCGACGACACCGGCCTACGGGATGCCGGTGCCCGCGGAGCCGTATCCGTCCTATCCGCCGCCATCGCCGGGCCCGTATCCCTACTCGCCCTACCCGTATCCCCCTGCGCCACAGCGCACCAACGGCCTGGCGATCGCCTCGCTGGTGTGCGCGTTCCTGTTCGCCCCGCTGGGGATTCTGTTCGGCCATCTGTCGCTGTCCCAGATCAAGCGGTCCGGCGAGGATGGCCGCGGGTTGGCCATCGCCGGTCTGGTGATCGGGTATGTGATCACCGTCGGGACGATCATCGTGCTGATCCTCGGGATGCTGCTGTTCTCCTGGGCGGCCAAGGTGGTGCGGGAGAACCCCGAGTTCCGCGGCGCGGCGGGGACGTCCCTGAGTGGCAGCACACCACTGCCGCGGTTCGAGCCGCCGGTGGGTCTGGGATCCAAGTGCGCCTACCCGGCTACCGCGACACCGTCCGCCAAGCCGGTGACGCCGCCACCGCCCGGCCCGGTGTCGACCGACCCCGGCGTCATCGACGCCGAGTTGGTCACCAGTGACGGCACCGTGGGACTGCGCCTGGACAACGCCAAGTCACCATGCACGGTCAACAGCTTCGTCAGCCTCGCCCAGCAGGGGTACTTCAACAACACCGAATGCCACCGGCTCACCGACGCGCCGTCGAACGCGGTGCTGCAGTGCGGTGACCCCACCGGCACCGGTGCCGGCGGCCCGGGTTACCGATTCGCCAATGAGTACCCCACCAACCAGTACCGCCCGTTCGACCGGCGCTTGCAGCAGCCGGTCATCTACCCCCGCGGAACACTGGCGATGGCCAACTCGGGTCCGGACACCAACGGCAGCCAGTTCTTCATCGTCTACCGCGACTCGAACCTGCCACCCACCTACACCGTCTTCGGCACCGTCGACGAAGCCGGACTGACCACGGTGGCACGCCTCGCCTCAGTGGGCGTCAGCGGCGGGGACGATGACGGAAAGCCCAACTCCCCCATCACCATTGAGTCGCTGCGGTTGATGTGACGGCTTAGGACAGACCAGCGGCGGTCTCGGCAGGGATCCCGGGGTGCAACACAGCAACCGGGCAGTCGGCATGGGCCAGCACCTTCTGACTGACCGATCCCATCACCAGACCCGAGAACCCGCCGGAGCCGCGGCTGCCCACCACGAGCAGCGTCGCACCGATCGCCTCGCTCAGCAGAACCTCGGCCGGCCGCCCGCTCCCGGACACGAAGGACACCGGCACATCCGGGAACGACGAGGCGGTGACGATCACCGGCGAGTGGAACGCACTGGTATCCGAGCCGGGGGTCGCACTCTCCGGGTGGATCCACTCGGTCTCGGGCTCGCCGCGGCCCGGTTCGACGCTGACCGCCACCACCCCGCATCCGATCGCTTGCGCGTGGCGGAACGCGAATGCCGCGGCCCGGTTCGACGCCGGAGAGCCGTCGTAACCCAGCACCACCTGTCCGGGGTTGCCGATCTCGTCATCACCGGTCTCGAGGGGCGCCTCGAAGGGCACCGCGCCCTCACGGCCCGAGTGCACCACCACCACCGGGCACTGCGCATACGGCGCGACGTGCATGGTGGTCGATCCCAGCAGCAGCCCGCGGAATCCCTCAACGCCACGCGAGCCCAGCACCAGCACATCGGCGTCGGCACCGGCGGCCAGCAGCGACTGCACCGGGGCGTCGGGCATCTGCAAAGCCCGCACCTGCAGGTCCGCATGGGCCTCGCGGGCCAGTCGCACCGACTCACCGAGCACGCCGGTCGGCTCATCGAGCAGCGTCGGAGTGCCGGTCGCATCCGGGCGGGCGTGCAGCACCGTCAGCGGGAGTCCATAGGCCACAGCGGTATCTGCAGCCCACAGCAGCGCCGCCGTGCCGGTGTCGGACCCGTCGGCCCCGACCACCACACCGGCGTCGGCGGAAACGAGTTCGGAAGTCATGGTGCGATGCCTTTCGGGTGGCTGCGCGCGCGGCGTGTCCAGCGGTACGGTACTCCCGCGGCGTCAATATCGAGCGAACGGCGGTGGCGGAAGCATGCCAGAGGGACAGCAGCTCCACCACGCCCCCGAAACCGATCTGCAGGAAAAGGGCCTGTCCCGCAACTCTGTCGGCGTCCTGGGCAGCGTGGTCCTCGGCATCTCCTCGGTGGCGCCGGCCTATGCGCTGACCGCCACGATCGGAATCCTGGTCACCCAGGCCGGCCACAAGATGGCGGTGGTGATCATCGCCGGATTCCTGCCGATGTTCTTCGCCGCCTACGCCTACCGGGAGTTCAACAAGGTGGCGCCGGACTGCGGCACCTCGTTCACTTGGACCACCAAGGCATTCGGCCCGTATGTGGGCTGGCTCGGCGGGTGGGCCGCGGTGCTGGCCACCGCCATCGTGCTGTCGAACCTCGCCGGGGTTGCCGTTGAGTTCTTCTACCAGTTCCTCGGCGACCTGTTGGGCAACCCGGGCATCGGCTCGCTGTGGGAGACGCCGTGGATCAACGTCGCCACCTGCCTGGGCTTCCTGACGGTCGCGACGTGGGTGGCCTACCGCGGTATCACCACCACCGAGCGGGTGCAGTTCGTGCTCGTCGGTTTCCAACTACTGATTCTGGCCGCGTTCGCCGTGCTGGCGATCGCCAAGTCCGGGTCATCGCCGACCGGCATCCCGTTCTCCTGGGACTGGTTCAGCCCGGCCGGCCTCACCGTCTCGGCGTTCGTCGCCGGGCTGTCGGGTTCGATCTTCGCCTTCTGGGGCTGGGACACCTGTCTGACGGTCAACGAGGAGTCCAAGGGTTCGGCCAAGACCCCCGGCCGCGCCGCCCTGCTGTGCGTGCTGTCGATCCTGCTGACGTACCTCATCGTGGCGACCGCCAGCCAGATGTACGCCGGAACCGGCGAAGAGGGCGTCGGGCTGGGCAACACCGAGAACGCCAGCAACGTCTTCGGCTCGCTGGCGCGGCCGGTGATGGGCGAACCGTGGCACCTGGTGCTGTACCTGGCCGTGCTGGCCTCCAGCACCGCGAGTCTGATCACCACCTTCCTACCGTCCTCGCGCACCATGCTCGGCATGGCGACCTACAAGGCGCTGCCGGCGCGTTTCGCGGCGATCCACCCTCGCTACCTCACCCCGTCGTACGCCACGGTGGTCGCCGGCGCCGTCGCCGGCGCCTTCTACACGGTGCTGCATCTGCTCAGCCGCAACGCCTTGATGGACACCATCTACGCGCTGGGCATCATGATCTGCTTCTACTACGGGCTAACGGCCTTCGCCTGCATCTGGTACTTCCGCCGCGAACTGTTCGCCGACCTCAACAGCTTCGT
>JAIOQK010000309.1 GCA_021413425.1 Mycobacterium sp. | reverse complement strand
ACGCCTACAGCGATGAGATCCTGCACACCGCCCGGCTGTCTCCGTTCGCCACGGCGGCCAAACTCACCGAAGCTCAGGTGGCCGCCCTGCAGGCCGCGATGATCTCGGTGCTCACCGACGCGGTCCAGCGCTCCGTCGGACAGCAGGCCGCAACCCTGAAGGGGGAGAAGCGATCCGGTATGCGGGTGCACGCCCGCACCGGCCTGCCGTGCCCGGTGTGCGGGGACACCGTGCGCGAGGTGTCCTTCACCGACAAGTCCTTCCAGTACTGCCCGGGCTGTCAGACCGGCGGCAAGGTCCTCGCCGACCGCCGCATGTCGCGGCTGCTGAAATGATCAGGAGGTCCCCCCGCGCGAGCAGACATAAACTCGCACCGTGGAGGCTGAAATTGCGCGAGTTTGTGTCTGCTCGCGGAGGGGTTAAGCGGGGTTACCGCGCCCTACCGCGCCCTACCGCGCTCCTGGCGATAGCGGCGCACCAGCGCGTCGGTCGAGGTGTCGGACTGCTCGGGCGGGGACGCGTCCTCGGTGAGGACCGGTAGCAGTGCCTTGGCCTGCGTCTTGCCCAACTCGACCCCCCATTGGTCGAACGAGTCGATCCCCCACACCACACCCGCGGCGAACACCTGATGCTCGTAGAGCGCGATCAACTGACCCAGCACCGACGGCGTCAGCCGGGTGGCCAGGATCGAGGTCGACGGCTTGTTACCCGGCATCACCTTGTGCGCCACCACGCTCGGTGGAGTTCCCTCGGCGGCGATCTCCTGCGCGGTCTTGCCGAACGCCAGCACCTGGGTCTGGGCGAAGAAGTTGCTCATCAGCAGGTCGTGCATGCTGCCCGTGCCGTCGGCGGTCGGCAGGTCGTCGGTGGGTTGGGAGAACCCGATGAAATCGGCCGGCACCAGCCGGGTGCCCTGGTGCAGCAGTTGGTAGAAGGCGTGCTGGCCGTTGGTGCCCGGCTCACCCCAGAAGATCTCACCCGTCCCGGTGCTGACCGGGGTGCCGTCGGCGCGCACGGACTTGCCGTTGGACTCCATGGTCAGCTGCTGCAGATACGCCGCGAAGCGGGCCAGGTCGTTCGAATAGGGCAGGACCGCTCGGGTTTCGGCGCCGAAGAAGTCCGAGTACCACAGCCCGATTAAACCGAGCAGCACGGGCGCATTGGACTCCAGCGGTGCGCTGGCGAAGTGCTCATCAACGAGGTGGAAGCCGGACAGGAAGTCGGCGAATGCGCTGCGGCCGATCACCGCCATCAGCGACAGCCCGATCGCCGAATCGACCGAGTAGCGGCCGCCCACCCAGTCCCAGAAGCCGAACATGTTCGCGCTGTCGATACCGAACGCCTCGACCAGAGTCTTGTTCGTCGACACCGCGACGAAGTGCTTGGCCACCGCATCCTCACCGAGGGCCTCGGTGAGCCAGCGCCGCGCCGCGGTCGCGTTCGTCAGCGTCTCCAGCGTGGTGAACGTCTTGGACGCGACGATGAACAATGTCGTCGCTGGATCCAGTCCGTCGAGCTTGGCCACCATATCCGCCGGGTCGACGTTGGAGACGAACCGCGCGGTGATACCGGCGTCGGCGTAGTGCCGCAACGCCTGATACGCCATCGCCGGTCCGAGGTCCGAGCCGCCGATGCCGATGTTGACCACGCATTCGATCCGCTTACCGGTGGCCCCGGTCCACGCCCCCGAGCGCAGCCGGTCGGTGAACTCACCCATCGCGTCGAGCACCGCATGCACGTCGGCGACCACGTCCTGGCCATCCACGGACAGCGAAGCGTCGCGCGGAAGGCGCAGCGCGGTGTGCAGCACGGCGCGATCCTCGGAGGTGTTGATGTGCTCACCGGCCAGCATGGCGTCGCGGCGCGCTTCGAGCCCCGCCGCTCGGGCCAGATCGGTCAGCAGGCGCAGCGTCTCGCGGGTCACCCGGTGCTTGCTGTAGTCGATATACAGATCTCCGACGGTCAGCGTCAGATCGCTGCCCCTGGCCGTGTCCTCGGCGAACAGCTGCCGCAGGGTGGTACCTGCGAACTGGTCGAAATGGCGGCCCAGCGCCGCCCACGCCGCGCTGGCGGAGATGTCCACACTCATTCCCCAGACCCTATGCGGACACCCGCCCCGATGGGGTAGATCATGGAGCCATGGTTGACCACGACATCCAACGGCTGCTGTCCTCGGTTCCCACCGGACTGTGGATCGGGGGTGAACAGCGCCCGGGTTCGTCGACATTCGACGTGCTCAACCCCGCGACCGACGAGGTGCTGACACCGATCGCCAACGCCACCGCCGCCGACGCGATCGCCGCCCTCGACGCCGCCTGCGCGGTACAGCAGTCCTGGGCGGCCACCCCGGCCCGCGAGCGCGGGGAGATCCTGCGCGCGGTGTTCGAGGCGATCATCGACCGCGCCGACGATTTCGCCACCCTGATGACCCTCGAGATGGGCAAGGTCGTCGCCGAGAGCATGGGCGAGGTCAAATACGGTGCGGAGTTCTTCCGCTGGTTCGCCGAGGAGGCGGTGCGCATCGCCGGCCGCTACACCCCGAGTCCCGCGGGCACCGGGCGCATCGTCGTCACCAAGCAGCCCGTCGGACCCTGCTATGCGATCACCCCGTGGAACTTCCCGCTGGCCATGGGTACCCGCAAGATCGGGCCCGCGCTCGCGGCCGGCTGCACCATGATCGTCAAGCCCGCCCAGGAAACCCCGCTGACGATGATGCTGCTGGCCAAGCTGATGGCCGACGCGGGCCTGCCCGCCGGTGTGCTCTCGGTGCTGCCCAGCAACAAGCCCCGCGAGGTCACCACCGCACTCATCGACGACGGCCGGTTGCGCAAGCTCACCTTCACCGGCTCTACCGGGGTGGGCAAGGCGCTGGTGAAGCAGGCGGCCGACAAGCTGCTGCGCACCTCGATGGAACTCGGCGGCAACGCGCCGTTCGTGGTGTTCGACGACGCCGACGTCGACGCTGCGGTCGAGGGGGCGATGCTGGCCAAGATGCGCAACGGCGGCGAGGCCTGCACCGCGGCGAACCGGTTTTACGTCGCCGCCCCGCTGCTGGACGACTTCACCGACAGATTCGTCA
>JAIOQK010000308.1 GCA_021413425.1 Mycobacterium sp. | reverse complement strand
GGCACCCGAACCGACGAGCAGCGCGGCGGTGACCGTGGCGGCCGTGGCCGTCGCGACGACCGTGGCGGTGACCGTGGCGGCCGTGGCGGTCGTGACGGCGGCGAGAAGAGCAACTACCTCGAGCGCGTCGTCACCATCAACCGTGTCTCCAAGGTGGTCAAGGGTGGCCGCCGGTTCAGCTTCACCGCGCTGGTGATCGTCGGCGACGGTCACGGCATGGTGGGCGTCGGCTACGGCAAGGCCAAGGAGGTGCCGGCCGCCATCGCCAAGGGTGTGGAGGAGGCCCGCAAGAACTTCTTCCGAGTCCCGATGATCGGCTCCACCGTCACCCACCCCGTTCAGGGCGAGGCGGCGGCCGGCGTGGTCATGCTGCGCCCGGCCAGCCCCGGCACCGGCGTCATCGCCGGCGGTGCGGTGCGCGCGGTGCTGGAATGCGCCGGTGTGCATGACGTGCTGGCCAAGTCGCTGGGCAGTGACAACGCGATCAACGTGGTGCACGCCACCGTTGCCGCGCTGAAGATGCTGCAGCGTCCCGAGGAGGTCGCGGCTCGTCGCGGCCTGCCCATCGAAGATGTCGCCCCGGCCGGCATGCTCAAGGCCCGTCGGGAGAGCGAAGCGGCCGTCGCGGCCGCGGCGCGTGAAGGAAGCGCATAACCCATGGCAGATGCAGCACAGCTCAAGATCACTCAGGTGCGCGGCACCGTCGGCGCCCGCTGGAAGCAACGGGAGAGCCTGCGGACCCTCGGTCTGCGCAAGATCCGGCAGTCGGTGATCCGGGAGGACAACCCGCAGACCCGCGGGTTGCTCAAGGTCGTGCATCACCTCGTCGAAGTTGAGGAAGTGACGTCATGACCCCGATCAAGCTGCACGACCTTCGGCCCGCCAAGGGCGAGAAGAAGGCCAAGACCCGCGTGGGCCGCGGCGAGGGATCCAAGGGCAAGACCGCCGGCCGCGGTACCAAGGGCACCGGTGCGCGCAAGAACGTGCCGGTGGGCTTCGAGGGCGGTCAGATGCCGATTCACATGCGACTGCCGAAACTCAAGGGTTTCAAGAACCGTTTCCGCACCTCCTACGAGGTGGTCAACGTCGGAGATCTGGCCCGGCTGTTCCCCAAGGGCGGCGATGTCGGTCTCGCCGACCTCGTCGAGAAGGGCGCCGTCCGGAAGAACACCTTGGTGAAGGTGCTCGGCGACGGCAAGCTGACGGTGAAGGTCAACGTGACCGCGCACAAGTTCAGCGGCAGCGCCCGGGACAAGATCACCGCTGCCGGTGGATCGGCGACCGAGGTGTCGTAGAAGCCCACACCCGTGTAAAGCCCCCGCCGCGGCGGGGGCTTTCGCGTTCCGCCGTTAGTTTTGCGGGCGTGTGCCCAGCACATCGGTGAACAGCGCCTGTCGCACCCGAAGTTCGCGGGGGTCACTGAAAAGGTGGAAGCCCAGCCGGTTCATCGTGTAGGCGAAACCGATGCCTGTCTCCGGGTCGGCGAACCCGAATGAGCCGCCGAACCCGGGTGTGCCGAAGGCCTGATCGGACGATCCGAATAGAAAGTGCGGAACAGGCTTGCAGAAGCCGAGGGAGTACTCGGAATCGACATGCAAGACCTTGTCGCGGACTCCACCGGACGGGTTACGCGCTGGGGCTCGTAGCTCTGCGATGGTGGTTTCGGTCAGGCCCAGCCGAGTGTCTGCGGTTGTGGCGGCGCCGTACAGTTGCGCGACTGCGCGCGCGTTTCCGGTGCCATTGGCGGAGGGAATCTCGACCGCCCTTACCTCATCGCGGTTGTAGTCACCGTTGAAGGCGTTGACATCGGAGGGCGTCGATACCGCGCGTGCAGTCAGGCCGATGGGATTCAGCGCGGCGCCCAGGAAGCCCAGCGGCATCTCGCGAACATGCAATAGCGATTCGGTTCGCTTCCAGTTATGCACGTGGGCGAGACGGTCGCGGTCAACGGTCGCCGGCAGACCGATGTGGACATCGAGTCCCATCGGGACGCTGATCTCGTCGGCCAGATATTGGCCCAGCGTGCGTCCTGCCGGGTCGGTACTGCGGATGAGTTCGGATTTGTACCAGCCAATGGTGATCGCGTGATAGCCGTGGCGCGTGCCAGGCGGCCACGCGGGTTTCTGGCCCGCGAGGATGGGTGACAACCGCTTCGGATCGGCGACATCCCGCAGCGTTGGATTGGAGTCCAGTGCGCACAGCCCGGCCTGGTGGGCCAGCAGTTGCCGCACAGTCACCTCACCCTTGCCGTGCTGGGCGAACTCCGGCCAGTAGTCGCGCACGTGATCGTCATAGTTGAGCAGTCCCCTGGACACTGCGTGCGCCACCGCCAGTGCGGCCACACCCTTGGTGGTCGAGAACATGTTGACAAGCGTGTCGGGCTGCCAGGGCGATCTGGTGATGCCGTTGCGGTACCCGCCCCAGAGGTCCACGACTTTGATGCCGTCGC
>JAIOQK010000348.1 GCA_021413425.1 Mycobacterium sp. | reverse complement strand
GCGGCGACAACCGCATCGAGGCGGTCCTCCCGGGGGATGCTGCGCCGGTTCGGGGGCATCACTGCAGCGTAGTTCCCTTCTTGACTTTCCATCAAGAAAGTTCTTGACTGATAATCAAGAAGTCCGACGGTAGGGTCATGGAACACAACCCGGAGACAGTCGCCGTCACCGACGCGCCGCCACGCAACCCGTTGCCGCTGCGAACGCAACTGGCCGTGATCCGGCGATTCGACTCCGGGCCGGAGGTGCTGCGTGACGCCGGCGGGCCGGTGACCCGGCTTCGTCTCGGCCCACCGTCGCTCGTACCGCAGGTGGTCGTGGCAACCTCGCCTCAGGCTGCCCGCGACATCCTCACCCATAGCCCCGAGAAACTAGAGCGCACCTCCGTGCACGACGAGATCCGAAATCTGCTGGGACCCAACCTGTTCGATCTGCGCTACCGGCAATGGCTACCGCGCCGACGGGTACTCCAGCCGATATTCACCAAGCAGAGCGTGCATCAATTCGGCGGGCACATGGCGGAGATCGCCGAGGCGGTCGCGCACCGCTGGTCCGACGGTGCGCGGATCGACCTGGACACCGAGGCCCGGCGTGTGACGCTGGGGGCGCTGGGCCGTTCGGTGCTCGGTCTTGATCTGGAATCCCAAACCGATGCCGTCGCCGAGCCGGTGCGGACGGCGATCAGCTATACCGCCGACCGCGGCGCCAATCCCTTCCGTGCCCCGCGGTGGCTGCCAACTCCTGCCCGACGACGCGCCCGCGCCGCCAGCGCCGCTCTGCACGGGCTCGCCGGCGAGATCCTTCAGGCGTGCCGGGCTGATCCGGACCTCGACGCTCCGCTGGTGCAAGCCCTCATCGCAGCCAGGGATCCCGAGACCGGCGGGGAGTTGTCCGATGCCGAGATCCGCGGCGAACTCGTCGTTTTCATGATCGCTGGGCACGACACCACATCGACAACGCTGACGTATGCGATGTGGGCGCTCGGTCACCACAACGAGATCCAGAATCGCGTGCGTGCAGAGGTAGCCGGTCTCGGTCAACGCCGACTGACCCCGGCGGACGTGCCACAACTGCGCTACACCGTGGCGGTGCTGCACGAGGCGCTGCGCCTGTGCCCGCCGGCACCCGTAGTCACCCGGACCGCGACGGCGGACATCGATGTCGCCGGTTACCGGGTCGAGGCGGGTACGGAGTTGGTGGTCGGGATCAGCGCCATGCACCGCGACCCCGCCCTCTGGGACGGGCCGCTGATCTTCGATCCCGACCGGTTCAGCCCGCAGAACTCGGCCGGCCGAGACCGCTGGCAGTACCTGCCCTTCGGGGGCGGTCCGCGCTCCTGCATCGGCGACCACTTCGCCATGCTCGAAGCCACCCTGGCGCTGGCGACGATCATCCGCGACGTCGAAATACTCTCCAGTGACGACGAATTCCCGGTCACCACACCCTTCACCGCTGTCGCCGCCGGTCCGGTCTGGGCCGTCACACGAAAGGTTCGCCATGACGGCTGACGACATCGACGATGGATTGCCGAGGCTGCCGATCTTCGACGGGACCAAGCAGCCGCAGCACCGGCCGGCGCCGACGAAGCTGACCTTGACGGCCTACCCGGATCGCGCTGCGCGGCCGGTGAAGATCTCCGCCGGAGCCGAGGAGATCCGGGAGCTGGCCCTGCAGTCGGGTGCCGACGACGTCGGGTTGGTGCCGGTGGAGCGTGAGGACATGGCCGCGCAGCGGTCCGACATCGAGGAGTTGCTGCCGGGGGCGCGCACGGCGATCGCGTTCGTGGTGAAGATGAACCGCGGCAACGTTCGCGCGCCGGCCCGGTCGGTGGCCAACGGGGAATTCCACCACAGCATCGACGAGACCAACGAGGTGGCGAGACGCATCACCCGCGAACTCGAGACGCGTGGGCACCGCGCGGTGTGCCCGCCCGGCGGGTTTCCCATGGAGGTCGACCGATTCCCCGGCAAGATCTGGACGATTTCGATGAAACCCATCGCGGTGGCCGCGGGCCTGGGTCAGATGGGAATCCACCGCAACGTCATCCACCCCCGGTTCGGAAACTTCGTTCTCATCGGGGTGGTGCTCACCGATGCCGAGATCGATACTGCGGAGCACGCCCGGCCCATCGACTGGAACCCCTGCCTTGGCTGCAAACTGTGCGTGGCGGCCTGCCCGGTCGGAGCGATCAAGACCGACGGCGGCTTCGACTTCGCCGCCTGCACCACGCACAACTACCGGGAGTTCCTCGGCGGCTTCTCCGACTGGGTGCATCAGGTCACCGATAGCGACGGGCAGGCCGACTACCGGAGCAAGGTGCCGGTGTCCGAGACAATGAGCATCTGGCAGAGCCTGACGTTCGGCGCCAATTACAAGGCTGCCTACTGCATGTCGGTGTGCCCGGCCGGAGACGACGTGATCGGCCCGTACCTCGCTGACCGCAAGCAGCACATTGCCGAGGTGGTCAAACCGCTGACCGACAAGCCTGAACTGATCTACGTGACCAAAGGCAGCGATGCCGAGGCCCACGTGCGAGCCCGTTTCCCGCACAAGCAGATTCGGCGGGTCAGCAACGGTCTGGCCCCAGCGACGGTGGAGGCCTTCGTGGCGGGCTCACCGCTGGTGTTCGCCGCCAAGGCCGCCAAAGACGTTGTCCTGCGTGTGCACTTCGCCTTCCGCGGAAGCAGCTCACTGGAGGTCACCTACGTCATCGACCACGGGACCCTGCGCATCGAGGAGGGCCGCACCGGCGAGCCGGACCTCTCGGTGAAGGCCGACGCCGACACCTGGTTGGCCATCGCGAGCGGCGAGAAGAACCCTTTGTGGGCGGTGCTCAGCGGCAAGCTGCGGATCACGGGTTCGCGTCGCCACTTCGACACGTTCAAGCGATGCTTTCCCCTTTAGGGCCGCGCTAGGCGGACTAACCCGGCCGCGGGAACTGGGCGGCTAAGAAGCGATCCCACATGCCGTCGCTCATCAGACCGTTGGCACCGATGAGCAGTTTCGCCGAGGGTGTCACGCGCACCCGGGCCGGCGGGTGCCTCGCGGTGATGACCTTCTCCACGGCCTTGGCCACACTGTCGGCGTCGCCGCCCAGCTTTGCCAGCGGGCCCTTGGCGTAGGCGTCCTCGGTGGCCGCACCCACCGCTGCGTTGAACTCGGCGTAGGGACCGTCGCCGGCGGCCATCTCATTCTGGGCGGTCGCGGCGAACTCGGTGCGGATCAGACCGGGCTGGATGATCACGACGTCGATGCCGAAACCCTTGACCTCGAAGCGCAGCGCGTCACTGATCGCCTCGACGGCGTACTTCGACGCGTGGTAAGCGCCACCGCCGGGGAAGGTGAAGTTCGCCCCCATCGAGCTGATGTTGACGATGCGGCCCCAGTGCTGGCGGCGCATCCCGGGCAGTACCAGCTGGCACATCTGGACCAGCCCAAAGACATTGGTCTCGAATTGCCTGCGCAAGTCCTTCATCGACAGGCTCTCGACTGCACCGGACTGCGAGTAGCCGGCGTTGTTGATCAGTACACCGACGGCGCCCTGTTCGGCCACAACCTGGTCGACCGTGCCGCGCATCGACTCCTCGTCGTTGACGTCGAGCGCCAGCGTGCGCGCACCGGCTTCGCGAAGGTCGGCCAACGAGTCCACGCGGCGGGCGGTGGCGTAGACGGTATGGCCGGCCTTGGCCAGCCGCAGCGCGGTGGCATGCCCGATACCGGTGGAGCAGCCGGTGATCAGCACGGCCTTGGATACGTCAGTCATCTCGACACGGTAGACAGTATTTGCAAAAAGTGTCAATACTGCTCATGATATCGAGGTGGGTGTGCGGAATGTGTCCATGGCCATCGTCGGAGCTGGGTTCGGCGGCGTCGCCGCTGCGGTCCGCGCACGCGAGGCCGGGGTGGCCAACCTCGTCATCCTCGACCGCGAGACGCGGGTGGGTGGCGTCTGGCAGGCCAATAGCTACCCGGGGCTGGCCTGCGATGTCCCGTCGAACCTCTACTCGCTGTCATTCGCACCCAACCCGCGCTGGAGCCGACGCTTCGCGCCCGGACACGAGATCCGCTCGTACCTGGAGAAGGTCGCCCACGATCACGGGCTCGAGCCACACCTGCGGCTGGGCACTGAGGTGATCACGGCGGCCTGGGACGACGTGACTGGACGCTGGCGCCTGCACCTCGCCGGCGGCGACGTCCTCGAAGTGGACCTGCTCGTCACAGCCTGCGGGCAGCTCGCCCGGCCGCGGATTCCCGACGTGCCGGGGCTCGAGGATTTCGCGGGGCCGGCTTTTCATTCCTCGTACTGGGACCACGACCTCGACCTGACCGGGTTGCGGGTCGCCGTGTTGGGAACGGGGGCCAGCGCCATCCAGTTCGTGCCGGCCATCGCCGGACGCACGCGGCAGCTCACCGTCTTCCAGCGGTCGGCACCGTGGACGCTGCCGAAGGCCGACGTCGTCTACTCGACACGAATGCAGAAGCTCTTCGAGCGCTTTCCCCGGCTGCAACGAGCCTCCCGCCCGGCGTGGCGCGCCGCGTTCGAGCTGCTCGCCCCCGTCTTCACCGGACGGCCGCCGGGGGTCGCCGATCGCTTGCGACGCTTCTGCGCCCGCATCTCCAACCTCCAGCGCGACCGGCAGTTCCGCGGCGACCGCGACCTGCGTGCCCGTGTCCAGCCGGACTACGAGATGGGGTGCAAGCGTGTTCTGATTACCTCCGAGTGGTATCCGACGCTGAGGCGCCCGAATGTCGAACTGGTGACCGACGCGGTCGAGCGGGTCACCGGCGAGGGTGTCGTCGATGCGCGAGGCCGGACGCATCCTGCGGACGTCATCATCTTCGGAACCGGTTACGCGGCAACCGACCTTCTCGCCCCGATGGAGGTGCTGGGGCGAGGAGGAGAACGCCTTCATGACCGCTGGCGTGACGGGGCCGAGGCTTACCTGGGCCTCTCGGTTCCCGGCTTCCCCAACCTCTTCATGGTCTACGGACCCAACACCGGCCACGGCACCGGCTCGGCGATCGACATGCTTGAGGCTCAGGCCGACCACATCGCCGACGCGGTCCGGATGCTCTCCGACGGCAGGGCCAAGCAGCTCGAGGTTCGCCGCGAGGTCTTCGACGCCTTCCGGCGGGAGATCTCCTCGCGGATGGCCGACACGGTCTGGGCATCGGGCTGCGGCAGCTGGTACCAGAACGATGCTGGGCGCGTGACGATCACCTGGCCCGGCCAGCCCGCCGAGTACCAGCGTCGCGCGCAGCGACTCTCGGCGTCCGACTACGAGTTGCGCGCACCGACGGGGGCGCAGGCATGACCTATCCTGGCGGCTCTGTGGAGATGGCCGGCCGGATGACGACGAGCGAGGCGATCAGCGCTGCGGCGCTCGCCGAGTTCGTCGCGTTCGGCTACCGCCGGACCTCGGTGGAGAGCATCGCCCGGCGGGCTCAGCTGTCGCGGGCGACGGTCTACGCGCACTGCACCGGCAAGGAAGAATTGTTCCGGGCGCTCGTCTCACGGCTGCACGACGAACATCTGGCCGAGATGCGCGAGGCCGCAGACGCCCCCGGTCTGGACATCAAGACCAGGATCACCCGGCTGTTGGCGGCTCGGTTTCTGCGCTTCGTGGAACTGACTTCCAGCTCGCCGCACGCCGCCGAGCTCTACGACCGGCATGGCGCGCTGTGCGGCGACATCGCCGAGGAGGCTCACCGAACAGCGGAGAAGATCATCACCGCCGTGCTTCGGCAGGCGGTCGCCGCCGGCGAGATCGACCTTGGCCGTTCGGGTCTGACCGTGGCGCAGCTGGCGGGCGTTCTCAACGACTGCGCCTTCGGCGCCAAGGGAGAAGACCCGGCTACCGCGACACCGGCGGCCTTCACCGCCCGGCTCGGCCACAGCGTTGCAGTGATCACCGCGGGCATCGCTAGTGCAGACGCAGTCCGTAGCTGACCAGATCGGTTGCGCGGTCGAGCATTTCGGTTAACTCGGCCGACTCCTTACCCAGGTCGTCGTGCCGCCAGGCCAGGCTGATGATACCGTTCCAGCTCGCCCACAGGATGGTCGCGGTCATCACCGGGTCGACCTCGCGGATGCTGCCCTCGGTGATGCCACGGGCGATGGCGTCGACCATGCGGGCGTTCTGCTCGTCGATGCGCCGGCTCAACTGGGCTGCGGTCGCCTCGGCGCCGGGGTAGGGGCCGGGC